>DUSB01000204.1 GCA_012840625.1 Syntrophomonadaceae bacterium | reverse complement strand
TCATAGGGCCAGTCCCTCAGCCACTCTCGATAAGAGAGTTGTTAAATTATATTTTCTTTACTTAGAAAATATTATCATAGGACTTATTACAACGTCAAGATAGCACGAATTATGACATAATCAAGCTGTCAAAATTCATGTCATAATGGGCAGTCCAAAACAATTTTGTCAATTCTCTTATCTTTTAACTTGAAAACTATATAGTGATCCATACCGTAGATAAATTCCTGTTCATGGGGACGCTTTTTATCATAGACCAGCGTATATCCCTGTCCATAAGTTGCCAGCAACTTATCTTCGGAATCTCCAACGCCAATACCACGAGCAGTGTGAATGTTCGGTTCCATAATGTCTACCTTTATGAGGATATTTTCTTTCTTGCTGAAAGTAAAGAGTAGTTCCATATCATCAGCACAATAAACAGTACTCATTCCCAGAGTATGACCAGAGGGAAACATTTTTATAATTTCATCATAATCCTGGCCAGGATGAACGGCCAGAGTTTCAATATTTACAACAAAATCTTTTACAGGCAGCGCATTTTGCTTCTGCGGGATATCCGTAACTACTTCGATTTTATTCTTATTGGTTAAGTAGAGACTCAAACCAAAGATAAGCACCACAATAAGGATCACAAATGCATATTCTCGATATGGACGCATACGGGCTCCACTTCCTCTCGAATAACCTTCTATTGAGATTCGCTTCCTAAATGCTATATCCTTTAATACATCAGGTAAAATCAAAAAAATGTCATAGGAGATTAAAATCATGCAAAAATGGGGCAATAAACGTTATTTTTGCAAACAATACACCGCCATACCGCCCAAATATTACATTTAGGCTATGATTATGATACATTTGTTGATACTGTATACAGGTTACGGCAATGCGAAATTGAAGTCTGTGCCCATATGATATTGGGCCTGCCCGGTGAAGATAGAAAAGACATGTTGCAAACAGGACAAGCTTTAGCCCATCTGCCCTTGCAGGGCGTAAAGATTCATCTTCTTCACATAATGAAAAATACCGGTTTACTTTTACTTTATAGGCGGGGTGAATTGAGCTTTCTGGATATGAACGAATATGTAGGATTAGTGGTTGATATTCTAGAAATGCTTCCTCCCACGGTAGTCATCCATCGCTTAACGGGAGACGGTCCCAAAGATCAGTTGATAGGCCCTTGCTGGAGCTTAAACAAATTAAAGGTGTTACATTCTATTGATCAAGAATTAGAGCGCCGCAACAGCTGGCAGGGGAAATACCATACATGCTAAACACTGTATTGCACCAGAAAAAAGTAAGGGAGGTAAAAAACCTCCCCATGTTTTCTATGGTGCGGTAGAGAGGACTTGAACCTCCACGAAGTTGCCTCCACTAGAACCTGAATCTAGCGCGTCTGCCAATTCCGCCACTACCGCGTATCGCTAGTATTAACTCCAGCAAAATGAATTATAGTACACGGACGGGATTGTTGTCAAGCATCCAATGAAATATGGTTACTGTCAAGATTAAGCAGGGAAAACTAAGATCTGGCTGGCGTACATTCCAGCAACTGCCCGGTACTCTCTTGTTCTAATCTTTAACCCGGAACCGACAGCCCTCACCTGAACAGGGTATTGAAGACCTGATTTTTTTCCGCCAGCGAATGGAACGTTTCAGCAATGGTTAAGCTAAATTTGTCCTGGAATTGTAACAAAGGGGCGATTAGCATGAAAAAACGTTTTCTGGGATGTTTATTGTTTTTCCTGGTAGCCATGCTGTTGTGTACAGGTGGCTGCAGCAAAGAAAATGCAGAGAAAAAACCCCATTCATCTTCTACCCAGGAAATTAAAGTGCCCAAAGAACTGGGTAAGATGGAGGATGAATTAAATGTTATCCTTGCCAGCCAGCAAAAAATGATTGAGCCCCCAGCGGCAGCTCCACAGGAAAATACTCAAAAACAAGTTGGTAAGGAGTCATCTGGTGCTCAGGAAGCTGGAGGAGGAAAGCAGGAGGAACAGTCTTCCCTGGCTTCTTCAGGTGACCAGCAGCAGTCATCCAAACAAAAGGATTGGCAGGAGATTGATAAACAACTGATGCTACTGCACCAGAGCTGGAACACCGTTGAACCCGAAGCGGTTCGTGCAGGTCTAGCCATGGAAGAAAGAGATAAGTGGGAAGAATCATTAAGTGAATTAACCATGGCGGTTGAAAAAAAAGATCTACAGAGCAGCATACAGGCATCTATGCAGCTATATGGTTTATTTTCAAACTTTGCCCGAATATTTAAAACCCCCGTTCCGCCTGAATATTATCTGGTTAAATATGAGGCCATGAAACTGGCTTACAATGGTTTAAACGACCAATGGGAGCAAGCCAGTACATCAATCCAGCCACTGCAGCAGCATTGGGATCATCTGAAATTACAAAAGAAAGACATCAATTCACAGGTGGTGGATAAAACTGATTTTAGCCTGCGCGATTTGGAGATGGTAATTGATTTGCGTTCCAAAAGTCTATTGCGGATGAAATACCAGGTACTGGATAAAAACCTGAGCGCTCTAGAAAAAGAACTCTCCAAAATGTAAATGCGACAGGGGACAGTTCTCTTCTGTCGCATTTTTAGCGCCATCTATTATGCTCTATAAATGATATCCTTGCTAATTTCTATAATCCCGGATAACTTCCGTACGGAAACATTTGTACTTGTTTTAATTTCCCGTATCAACTGATTCCTTAAACAACGCGATTGCTAAATCTTTATTATCTGAAAACCTTCTTTTTAGCGTTGCTTATTGGCTATTTTTCAATGAAAGTATCTGTGTACGTATATTCTAAAAAGAATTTATAAAGTTAACATGCCTGAATGGATTTTTCGCAAGCCTCTCTAGCAGGAGATTTTTTGTTTATCATCAGTCTATCCATGAGGTGATGGTTGGATCAGTACCCCCTACTTTATGGCTTTTATTTTTCTAAGTTTTTCGATTTGCGCAGAACTGTAACCTAGATGTGCCATAATCTCATCTGTATTTTCGCCTAAGCGGGCTCCTGTTTGATACTCTTGCCAGCCTGTTTCTTCAAACTGAACCGGCATTGTACCCACCTTAAGTACTCTGCTTGGATAATTAATCGGTACGAGATATTGATTAGCTTCAACTTGTGGATCGTCAATTAACTCTTTGAAAGTTTGGCATTTCTCACATACCAGATCTGCCTTGGCAAATATATCCATCCATTCGTCAAGGTTTTTACTCAAAATAGCTTTTTCAAATTGCTGTGTGAGGAATACTGTATCTTCAATGATGCCAGCAGCGGTTTGGTATTTTTCATTATTGGCCAGATGCTCCAACCCGAGGGTCTGGCACCATTTGCCAAAGTTTTGCAGGGTCCTGGTTTCAGAGAGGACCAGCCATCTCCCATCTTTAGTCTGGTAGGTATTTATATTAGCTACGGAAGGTTCTTTGCGAGTACGCGGATAAGTAAGGTTTTCATATTGAACTCCCAACAACACATTGGTTAGCGCGTATACTGCACTATGTAAAAGGCTAACTTTTACCAGTTCACCCTTTCCGGTTCTTAATTTTTTTACTAAAGCAGCACAGATGCCTCCTGCAAGATTCATCCCCGTTATTCTATCGCCGAGGCCTAAACATGTATTTAACGGAGGTTCGCCGGGTTCAACCAGCTCAGTCAGAAGACCTGAACGAGCTAAAAAAGCGCATTGATCATAACCTGGGAGGTCTTTGTCAGGACCTTTATCTCCATATGCCAGGAGGTGTCCATATATCAGACCTGGATACTTAGTTTTTAAATCATCATAACTTAGATGTAGTTTTTCTAACGCTTCTAACCTGAAATTGGTCACCAAAACATCTGCTTGACCCAGCATTTTATGCAGGACTTCCATTCCTTCCGGCGTTTTCAAATCCAAACCTATATTTCGTTTGCCACCCCATACGTCATCAAGAACGGGGTTTTCATCTTCTGTAACAGGTACACCAAGTACGGAGCCAAACGTCCGCATCGCATCTCTTCCTTCCAGGTCCTCCACATGAATAACATCGGCGCCCCAGTCAGCCAGAGCTTTGGTAGCTATAGGTGCTGCTAACATAGTTGATATTTCTATCACTTTTATACCCGATAAAGGGCCTTCATAATTAGCTCCCATTAGTAATCCTCCTCATGCTTCATTTCTTGTTTAATTTTTAGAAATTACTCTAACATGAATTTTCCTTCTTCGCTATATACAAAGACATTCTTTATACAAATTCTTTTATTAATCGTGCTATATTATCACGCCAATGTAAATTATATTATTAAAATATCATATTTGCAGGGTAAACCCACTGCCTATCTTTGTTATAATTCAACCTGCTCTGTACCTGACCGGGATTTAGAGATATTATCTTAAAAATAAGTCAGTTGATCTCTGCAGTAATAGCCGTAGAAAAAAGCAGCCGTGTATAAAAGAAGAGGCTGTCCTATTACAGGACAGCCTCTTCTTTTATACTCAAGGTAACCTGCTGCAAAAACAACCTGTCAAGGATTAACATTCACCAGAGGCACCTTGTAGTAGGGAGCTTTATTTATAGATTTGCTGCCATATTATCTAATTGCTCAGCCAAGCTGGTAATTTCCTGCAGATTGGCATTGATTTCTTCGGTCGCGACAGCCGATTCCTCCACGCTATGAATAACAGAAAAAGATGATTCTGTGGTTATGCCAATGGAATGATCGATTTGGGTGGTTAGATCTCTAATTCTAGCTACTGTCTGTTTGGACTCATCTGATAGTTTCCGAATTTCTTCGGCCACAACTCCAAAGCCTCGACCTGAGTCACCAGCCCTGGCTGCTTCAATGGACGCATTTAATCCTAACATTTTTGTTTCATCCGCAATATTCTTGATAAAACCCATTACAGAATTAATTTGGTCCGTTAATGTTCGAACATTTTCAATTTCGCTGTGCAAGCTGTTTTGATTGTTACTTATTTCAGAGGTAGAAGCTATAATTTGCTGCATTGCAGCCGACAATTCTATTAAACTCTTCTGGAGGGTGTTAGCCATTTTTTTTAGTTCATTGGTTAATTGTCTGGGTAAGACTAGGCCGAAAGTACCAACAACATCAGATGTTTCCTCATCAAGCAGAGGAGAGCAGGATACTAATGCTGGTATACCATAGATATCTTCAGGAAGCTCTTTTATCACTTCTCTTCCAGTACGCATAGCTTCCAGGGATACTTCGCCATTATTAGAGCCGGCAGACATAGCGGATATATCAAATTTAGAGGATCCTTGTTTTTTGACTAGTTTATTTTTATCTGTAGCATAAAGCACTCCACCTTCGGGGAACAGTTCAGTTAATATAGGGGCAAAATAGTCAAAAGATTTAGCAATGGTGTGCAAGCGAGGAACACCCATAAACCAGGCGCCCACTACGTCTGAATCATCATCTGCCCAGATAGGCCCCCCCAGGGAGAAAATACGGATTCCACCAAAGAGGTCACGATCAAAATTGACGCTTAACACCTTGCGGGTTTTAAGAATTCTTTCTGCAGGTCCGCCGGAGGCAATCTTATCTCCAACCTGGGATTGAAGTTCTTCAAATTTGTGTTTGATAAAAAAGATAACCTTCTCACGATCAACGATACTGAAACTAGCTCCATCTTCAAAGGCGGTTATGATGACTGAAAACAATGATTTTAACAAATCAATATCTTTTACATGTACTTTTAATGTTTCCAATATTCGCACCTTCATAAATGCTACATAGGATCTAAGGAATAAGACATGCAATTAATATGCCATTGGCAACAATTAGATAAGTTTTATGGATATTATTGGTCAAAAAGGCTAAAATCAAGCTTTCAGGCAAATCGTGCATGGCCGATTTAACTCAAGAACATAGCTTTAAAAAGCAGAAAGTGAAGCATATTACCTCACCTGATAAAAAGATGCCTCAGAGGTTAAATTAACTACAAAATCTTATATTTATATATATCAACGAGTTGACATCAATGTTATGGCGCACGGACATTCGATCAATAGATAAAAAAATAAGGTATTGGAGATCATGAATGCGAGGAATAATTTAATTCCAGCATCTTTGCATGAAAGAAAGAGGCGGGCAATAGCTGCGTAGAAGACTATAAATAGAGCTGGAAAAGATATCGAGGTAGGGATGATTAACAACAAAGTATTATAATGATTAGCAAAACTGATGTGCTATGATTTAAATACCAGGAACTTTTGGCAATAGAGCCGTTAAAAGGAGATGAGTATTTTGATGATCCATGCTGCTCTGGCCCCCCATCCCCCGATCATTATTCCGGAAGTAGGAGGGCAAAGAGCCTACGAGGCGGAGAAAACCATAGCAGGACAGCAGGCAATGGCTCAGGATTTAGTTCGTTCACAGCCCGAGGTACTTCTTTTTATTACTCCACATGGCAATGTTTTTTCAGATTGTATCAGTTACCTTTCTGAAGACGTTTTAACCGGAAATTTGGGCAGTTTTGGAGCACCTGAAGTTAAGTTTTCTTACCAAAATGATTTAGATTTCATGCAAGCGGTCAGCATTTTATGCCAGGAACGGAATATTCCATTTCTGGGGATTGATCATAAACTGGCCAGACAGTACCAGGTAAATCCTTTTCTGGATCACGGTGTTATGGTCCCGCTGTATTATCTACAGCAGGCCGGTCTTCAATCATGCAAACTCGGCGTTATCAGTGTAGCTTATTTAAGCAAAAAGGAGCTGCTGTCTTTTGGAAAAATACTGCAGGAGGTGGCGCAAAGTCAGCAAAAGAAAACGGCATTGATAGCATCGGGCGACATGTCCCACCGCTTGAAAGATGAAGGACCTTATAATTATCATCCGGCCGGACCTGAATTTGATCGGTCGGTTCTAGATGCTATCCAGACAGGTGAGCTGGTACGTATTATTGATCTTCCTGATAGCATCGTTGATCAAGCTGGTGAGTGCGGATATCGGCCGCTTTTAATGCTGCTGGGAGCTCTGGATGGATACAAAGTTCGCAGCCGGGTTTATAGTTATGAAGGCCCCTTCGGGGTTGGCTATCTTTGTGCAAGTTTTACTCCATTGGAACCTGGTCCCAGTATAATGCAGAAGATAGAAGAAGACAGCAAAAAAAATATATCTGAACAAAGAAGAAATGAATCCCCCCCGGTCCGCTGGGCACGCAGTAATGTAGAACAATATATCCTTCATGGTAAAAAACCGGATATTCCGGATGATATGAACTCCTTTTTAGATAAGCAGGCCGGAGCCTTTGTAACTATTAAAAAATATGGTCGGTTACGCGGATGCATAGGTACTTTTTTACCAACGCAGGAGAATCTGGTTCAGGAAATAGCCAGAAATGCGCTGGCAGCGGCCCTGAATGATCCGCGTTTTACTCCAGTCAAGCCTAATGAATTACAGGATCTTGAATATTCTGTTGATATCTTATCTGCTCCAGAACCAGCACGGATCGAGGATCTTGATCCCCAAAAATATGGGGTTATTGTCAGTTATGGAAACCGCCGCGGGCTTCTTCTGCCGGATTTAGAAGGCGTAGATACGGTAGAGCAGCAGATTAAAATTGCTCTGGAAAAAGCCGGCATCCCTGCTCAAGCCCCTTATACATTGGAGCGTTTCGAAGTCCAGCGCTATACTTGATTATTCTACTCCAAAGGAGGGATAGTATTGGCCTTGCAAGAGGCAGCTTATTGGACACCGTATCAAGAAGATAAGGTTTTTTGTCAGTTATGTCCCCGGCATTGTATCATTTCTCCTGGTAAAACAGGAACATGCAGGGTACGTCAAAATATTGATGGCAAACTATACAGCTTAAATTATGCCCGGATAAGCTCCATAGCGGTAGATCCTATCGAAAAGAAACCACTTTATCACTTTTATCCAGGTGCCAATATTCTTTCCGTAGGTAGTTTTGGTTGCAATCTTCAATGCCAATATTGCCAGAATTATAGTATTGCTCACCAACACCCCCCCACCCGCATGCTTACGCCAGCTAAATTAGCAATTCTGGCCAGGGAGTGCATGCAGGAGGGATCAGTAGGGGTTGCTTTTACGTACAATGAACCATCGATCTGGTACGAATATATCAGGGAAAGTGCTGAAAAAATCAAGCAACAAGACTTACAGACTGTTATGGTCAGCAATGGTTATATAGAAAAGGAACCCCTGCGCTCGCTTATGCCTTATATTGACGCCTGGAATATTGATTTGAAGGCTTTTAACCCTGAATTTTATAAAACCTTATGTAAAGGCGATCTGGAAATGGTTAAAAGCAGCATCGAGGAACTGGCGGGGAAGACTCATTTAGAGATTACTACCCTTATTATCCCGGGTTGGAATGATAAACAGGAGGAGATAAAAGCCTTGGCTCATTATCTGGCGGATCTTGATCCTGCGATTGTATTGCACCTATCCGCTTACTTCCCTACCTACAAACTTGAAGTACCCCCTCCATCCAGGGAGATCATGATGCAGTGCAAAGAAACTGCTCAATCAGCCCTGCCTTTTGTGTATGTAGGCAATATGGCCAGGGTAAATAATGATACCTTGTGCAAATACTGCGGGGAAGTGATTATTGAGCGCCAAGCGTATCGGGTTCAAGTATCCGGGATAAAAGATCACCATTGCATTTACTGCGGCCAGGCTACGGACTATATTAGAGGTTTATAAAATTGTTAAATACAGGAAATATGAGCACAGGTGTTGACTAAATATGGGAATATAGTTTATCATTTGTAATATAATATAATAAAATGTCGAAATGGGAGGTCGTAGCAAATGTTAAAATCAACAGGAATTGTACGCAAGGTGGATGAATTAGGTCGTATTGTGATACCAATTGAACTGCGCAGAACTATGGATATTGAGGAAAAGGATGCACTGGAAATCTACGTAGATGAGGAAAAAATAGTTTTAAAAAAATACCAGCCAGCCTGCATCTTATGTGGTAATGCAGAAGATGTGGTTTATTATAAAGGGAAAAGCCTTTGTAAAGTCTGTCTGCTAGAATTAAGTAAACAGATCAGTTAACTTAAACGATCTGGATTACATAAAGATAAAAGAGGGGTTAACCCCTCTTTTATCTTTATCATACTTATTCAATTTAAGACTTATTCAAGCCCAAATTAAGGTTAAAATTGCTGCTACGGTGGTGATAGTAAGTGAAAGCACAATAGCAGTACGTATTACTTCAGATTCTTGGCCGATGGCATCAATGGTAGCAGCCGCATTTTGTAATTTGGCTGGAGAAATAACACTGGCCAACCCACCTGCAACCGCACAGCCAGCGGTTACAATTAATGGATTTATGCTAAGTAGATCCGAAGTCAGTATATTATATTTGGTAAACAAGGCAATGGTGGAAGCTTCACTACCACTTATAAAGCCTCCCAGTAAACCCAAGAACGTTGCTGCTGCTGGATAGAGACCCTGGAAAAACTCAGCTGAACGAGTGGCAAGAATTGAGATCATATTCCAATCGCTATTAGCCAGCTCCCAGCCGCTAGGGCATACTGAATAGCCTGAATAGCTCATAACATACGCAATGGCAAAAAAGACAGCGGCTGAAATAACAGGACGGGGAGCCCTTTTCACCCATTTGGTACCGATTTCCTTCCACTGCTTTTTGGTCGGTTTGAGAAAAGGAATAGCTAACAGAGTGCTGATAATGACCCAGGTATATGCATTCCAGAGCATGCGGGTCATAATGGGTTTTTCGCCAGGAATAATTTGTATGGGCATAGACCATTGGTTAAAAAGCAAGTTAAACAGCGGCTGATAAAAATTAATAAACAGACATAAGCCTACCAATAGAAGCCACGGTGAAAGGGCATGCCAGAGTGACATTGAACTCTCAATTTGTAGATCTGTGTTGTTTAGAGCAGATCTATCTAAAATAGGTTTCTGCAGTAGTTTCATGTACAGCAGCATAACTAAAATAGTGGCCATACCGCCCATTACACCTGTCAGAACGATACCAGTCCCAGCATGGGCTACAGCAATGGCTGTAAAACCCATGGTCAGACCGGCCAGCAGACAGGGAAGCAGTCCCTGCTTTATTTCTTTCCAGCCCCCAACAATCCACAACATTCCCAGGCCAATCATGGTTGAAATAATGGGCATATACTTGGAAAATACCAGTGCCGAGGTAGTTAGCGGCGTTCCGGTCATGTCGGCATAAATAACCAGCGGCGCACCTAGAAGGGCATATGTACACAGGGAATCAAAACCTAGCGCCGGAAGTGCAATAGCTACAAAAGTAGAGTAACCAAGTGCAATCATTATGGGAGGGAGAATCGATACCGGAGTGGCACCTACCGCTACCAGCAGGGTGCCAATGCCCATGTTGATGATCATAATCTGTACAGCACGATCATGTCGGGCCAGGGTCTTTACAAAAACTACGATCCGCTCAAGAGCCCCGGTTGATTCTAAAAATGTAATCTGAAAGATAGATGTGGCTACCATCAGAGAAACAGGGAAAGAAGCAATAATTCCTGCCAGACTGGCAGTTAAACCAATGCGAAGGGACGTATGAAAGAAAACAATTGCTATCAGCAAAGCCAGCAACCAGCCAATGAAACCGCTAAAATCGGCCGACTTTTTAGCCCAGATAAGCAGGACCAAAACAACCAGTACAGGTAATAAAGTCAGTAAAACATCCATAATAAACCATCCTCCTATTCTACCAGAACACCAAGAAGTGACACCAAATCACTTATCCCTACCATGCTACAAAACCGATTAAGTGCTTTTGGGGTCACACAAAAATAATATCATATTCTTCTTTTTTTGCCAGCCTTATTTTAGATTTCAAACTATTTTCGACGGAACAGAGATAACCAGGAACGTTTGCGCTCTTCCTGCTCATTTTTCCATAGCTCAATCAGTTCATCAATCCGCTGGGATCTTTTTTGATCTATTTTATCCAAACGGTTTTCTAATTGCCTTAGCTGCTCCTGGATTTCCCTATTTTGATGCAGTAGCTCTTCATTATTATCCAGTACCTGTGTGAGAACGACTCCTAATTCTCTTAGCTGTAGTTCAGTATCCGATACTGGCTTAACTGCAGGGCTATCATTGCTTTCCATATTGTCCAGTGCTAACTTGATAGCGGTTGTATTCAGGCCTTTCTCATTTTTGAGCTGCAGGATTAAACGCAGTATATCGATGTCATGTTCACTGTAGATACGCTCCCCGCGTTCATCACGTTTAATTTTAAGTTTAAGTGTGCTTTCCAGATATCTTAACGTATACTGCTCGACCTCCAGCATCTGGCTAACCTCACCAATTTTATAATAGACTTCCTTCACCTTGTAACCTTTTCTCCTCTCACTTCATAAGTTGGTACTAAGGTAAACGATAAGGCAAAACATGCGGAAAATATAGTTTTTGACTTAACAAGTATTTCACTACAGAATAACACTGCTGAATTTTTATAGGATTTGTATAGGCTTATTGTCAACCTTATTGTGAGCCTGAGAATTTCCCCTCAAACTATTTGGCATGCAGTTCTTCTCCCGATTAAGCTGCACGCCGGCCCGAATTACTCCGGGCCTTTTCTTTTTACCAACTTATTCTTAACATTATATTTTTATGCAAGGGTTTGAATGTAGGTGCAGCAGACATTTTTCTATAATCAATAAACATTAATGCCTGTAAATCTTTATCAGATTGTACAGCTTTTTAACCATCTGATAAGGTTTTCTCTATGGTATAATGAAAATGTCATGGGGACGTGGCTCAGCTGGGAGAGCACCTCGTTCGCAACGAGGGGGTCGTGGGTTCGAATCCCATCGTCTCCACCAATAGATATAAAAAGCTCATGCTTTAAGCCAGGCATGAGCTTTTTAATGTGATAATATTTGCCTCTTAAAATATGTTTGTAGAAACGTAGCGAACTTTACATAGTTAAGTTAAAATGTGTAATAAGTACAGTGGCAAAAACGTGGGGTGAGAAAGGAATGCTATCAGAAAAACTGGATGTTGTTGATATTGACCAGGCTTTAAGAAATGTTCAACCACATGATCACCTGTGCTTTATTTATGACCGTATGCAGGAATGGATAGAGGTCATTGTTCCCTACTTTAGACAAGGTATTGAAAGCAATCATCGATGTATTTATCTGGGCAGGAAAGAAAACTTTGATAAAGTACGCAGCCTGCTGGGCAATCATATGGATGTTGAAAAATACGAAAATCAAGGCCAGCTCTTATTCACTGATTCCCCCATTACTAATGAGGAAAATGCTGTAAGTAGTATGATCGATTATTTAAAACAAGAAAGCTTTCAAACCACCGCCGTCGGCTACAAAGCCATCCGGGTTATGGATGAAATGTGCTGGGCCAGAGAGTTTGATCCTTTCTCTCTGCAGGATTATGTAGCAAGCTTTAACCGTGATTTTATGAAGTTTTATCCGTGTATCATCATAGGGAGTTATAATCGGCATGAGTTTAATGCCAGATCTCTGCGTGAAATTCTAACCGCTTACCCTTATTTGATTCGTAATAATAGACTCTATATTAATAGTTATTACATTCCCCCTGAAATTCTACTAAGTGAAGATCGTGATAATTATCAGCTGGATGAATGGTTTAATAATATTGAGCGGGAAAGACTTTATGGGAGCCGTATGGGTTTCCTTGCTGATGTTCTGCAGCGTTCTTCGCAGCCTTTTGTGGCCAGTGCACTGGACGGTAAAATCCTTACCTGCAATAATGCTTTCTGCGAACTAACTGGTTATACGCTTGAAGAGCTGCGACAGCTAAACTGGATGGATGATCTGTACCCGGCGATTCAAAATACCATGGTGCAAAAACACCTGGAAGAATTATATCATACAGGGGAATCACAGCATTTCGAACGGATTCTAATCCGTAAAGATGGCAGTCAGATCCCCACGGAAGAGTTTGTACACCAGGTGCACAATCCTGTTGGGACCAAATATTATTGTTCTTTTATAAATGATATTACCGTCCGCAAACGTAACGAAAAAGCCATTCGTGATAGTGAAAGGCTTTTTCGGGCGCTGTTTACCTCTATGCATGAAGGTTTTATATTATGTGAAATCATCTGTGATGAGCAGCAAAAACCAATTGATTTTACCTTTTTGGAAGTCAATCCAGCCTTTGAAGAAAATACAGGTTTTATGCGTGAAAAGATCATAGGAAAAACAGCCACCGAGGTTAATGAAGACTTACGTGATTATTGGATAAAATACTTTGGCAGGGTTGCTCTGGGTAGTGAAGCCCTAAATTTCCTCTATCATGAAACAAGCCAGGATAGGTATTTTGAAGTCATTGTTTTCAGCCCGGAGCCCTGGAAGTTTGCTGTTCTAACCTTTGATATAACTAGGCTAAAAACCTTGGAGAACCAGTTGCAGGAACAGCTCTATTTCCTGCAAAATTTTATTGATAGTATACCTACTCCTGCTTTTTATCGGGATACAGAGGGAAGGTTTAAGTACTGCAATAAGGCTTTTGAAGAAGCGCTGGGGCTCAGCCGCAATGATATTATCGGTCAGTCACTTTATGCCGTGCTACCCCGAGATTTGGCTGATAAGTATCGGGAAATGGATTTAACGCTACTGAGCACCTCGGGGATACAGTGCTATGATTGGGAGTTTCAATATGCTGACGGTATCAGGCATGATGTGATTTTTAATAAAGCTCCTATTGCTAATACCAACGGGGATTTCATTGGGGTAGTGGGAACTGTTCTGGATATTACCGCCCGCAAGCATGCTGAACAGGCCCTGCGTATCAGCGAAGAGCGCTTTCGAAATATATTTTCGCAATCCCCGATTGGCATCGCCCTTTTTGATAGTGATGGATGTTTGGTAGACATTAACCTAGCCTGCAAGGATATCTTTGGAATTGATGATATCGAAGAAGTAAAGTCTATATCTCTATTTAATTCTAATATTTTCTCTGTCGAAATACAGGATGATTTACAGCAGGGTAAAACCTTATATTTTGATTTTGCGTTTAATCATGAATGGGTTACGCATAAAGAACTTTTTCATACAGATAAGTCAGGCCTTTGTTATCTTTATTGTTGCATCAGCCCTTTGAACTTTCATGAGGGGGAAGCAAAAGGAGGATATCTGGTTCAGGTACAGGATATTTCCGAGCAGAAGAAAGCGGAAAAAGCCCTTAAGGAAAGCGAAGCTCATCTGCGTCGTATTACAGAAAACATGGTAGATATGATCAGCCAAATTGATGTAGATGGAATTTTTGAATATGTTAGTCCTTCTCATGAAAATATTTTAGGCTATGCACCGGAAGAGCTGCTGGGAAACACGTTTTATGACTTTGTTCACCCGGATGATATGCAAAAAGTAAAGAATAACTTTTGGATGGCTTTAAAAACCGGTTCATTCTATAAAACTGACTATCGCTATCGCCGTAAAGATGGCACCTACTGTACATTGGAGACTGTAGGTAAGGCGTTCTACTCCGAAGAAGGAAAGTTAAGCGGTGCTGTTTTTGGCACCAGAGATATCACCGAACGCAGGCAAATGGAAAATGAAATTGCCCGCCTGGATCGTCTGAGAGCAGTTGGCGAAATGGCAGCCAGTCTGGGACATGAAATTAGAAATCCCATGACTACAGTACGTGGGTTTTTGCAGATTCTCCAGGATAACGAGGATATGGCAGATTACCATGAATATTTTGATTTGATGATTGAAGAACTGGATGGGGCCAATGAAATCATCAGCGAATTTTTATCTCTGGCTAAAGACAAAGCTGTCTATCGTACCAAGCAAGATCTTAATCAGGTTGTCCAGGCTATCTATCCGCTGATAACAGCAAATGCCATTAAAAGTGACAAACAGGTGGAGCTTAACCTGCAGGAGACTCCCATGATCCTGGTCGATCCGAAAGAAATACGCCAGTTGATTCTTAATTTATCGAAGAATGGTTTGGAAGCCATGGAAGCTGGTGGATGCCTGACCATTCATACCTGCACCAAGGGAGACGAGGTATGGCTTTCTGTTGAGGATCAGGGGCATGGTATAGATCCTGAATTATTAGAGAAGATCGGCACTCCCTTTTTTACCACCAAAGAAACAGGTACCGGTCTGGGTTTAGCTATCTGCTACAGCATTGCTGCTCGCCACCATGCCAGGATAGATGTTCAGACCGGACCAGATGGAAGTACCTTTTCGGTTATCTTTCAAGTGGCTGACCATGCTGATCATGAAGAAAATATTGCATTAGAATCTATTAATTAACCATATCCAGTGGTACCCCCTCTATGGGGGACAGGAACTAGAACCGATAGGTATATATTTTATACCCAGCTTATTTATGATTGGGTATTTGTCTTTTCCAGACTGTTTAGATGTTGGGTGGATACCTTTAGAATGTTTTTAAGCAAAGGCAGGTCCTGCCGCTGCAGATACGGTTCCTCTCCCTTTTCGATGGCAATGATGGTTTCCTCGATGGGGATCATACGAAAACACCTTTTGCCCTGGGCCTGGTAAGTATGACAGTAAGTGGGAGTTAGGCGAAAATCACTTAGAACCGTTTGTGCAGACGAAAAATCTTTTTCAAAGAATAGTTCAACAATGACACCGCTATTACGTTCCAGACCACGCTGATTACCTACTGAGTTACCCATTGAATAAATGACAAAATGCTTTTTGCCGTTTATCATCATGATTTCATAGGGCTGCAAGACATGAGGGTGACTGCCTAAAATGGCATCAGCCCCATGAGCAAAAAATATGGCAGCCATTTTTTGTTGCTGCTCAGTTGGATACGGGCTGTATTCCACACCCCAGTGAAGAATAAGAATTAATACATCTACCTGGGGGCGGGTGCGTTTTATATCCGCTAATACGGTTTCTTGATCCAGGTAATTTACCAGGTATTCATGGCCTTCCGGTACTGGAAGGCCATTTGTGCTGTATGTATAAGCAAGGTATCCTATTTTGACCCCATCAATGTCTTTAATCAGCGCTCCGTTTTTTTGTTGGGGCCAGCCAGCATAAGTACCCACTGTATCCAAACCAGCCTCATTAAGTATTTTGATTGTTCGCAGCGCCCCTTTATATCCTCGGTCTAGTGAATGATTACTGGCAGTAGCGATTAGTCCAAAACCGCTATTTTTTAATGCTGCTGCTGTTTCATCAGGGGCATTAAAAGCTGGATAACCAGTGTACCCACTTTCCGGACCTGCCAGGGCTGCCTCCAAACAAACAGAAGCATAGTCTGCATCCTTAAGAATGTGTTTGATCGGTAAGAATAGATGGTCATAATGGTAGCCTGTTGAGAGACGACCGGAATCAATGACCATGTTATGCATTAAAATATCCCCTGTAGCCGCCAAGTGTACTATTTTCTTTTCCTCGGGAACAGTTTGGGGATCGGAATGCCTGTCCATTTGATATACGAAAAGGGTATAGCTTATAAGCAAAGCCATAATTAAACTGCCCAAAATGATGAAAAAGCGCTTCAACAGCAAACCTCCAGACCATTATGTTATCTGGACAATTTTACCACTTAATATGGCTGCTGACTATCATTGCCATCAAAATAAACAAAAAAAACCCATGAAAGGGTTTAAAGGGGATATAAGATTATGAACGAAGGAGGCAGGAGGTGCTTGAATACAATCTAACATATTGTGGGAATTATTGCAATAGTTAAAATATTCGTAATAAACGTTTCAAAATAAGTATAAATAGGCAGTATGTTTCGGAATCTCGCTGTCCATGATAAACTGAGGCTTAGTGATCATGATACAGAAGGGATTGAATACTATGACCAAATATAAATTAGAAAAGGAAGATACACTGCTGCTGGTAATTGATCTACAAGAAAAATTAATGAAGGCTATGAAAGAAAGGGAAAAGGTCTATAAAAAAACCAATCTTCTTATCAATACCGCTAGGCAATTGAAAATGCCTGTTATTGTAACTGAACAGTATCCTAAAGGTTTGGGACCTACGGTAGTGGAAATCAAAGAGCATCTTCCTGAATGTTTCACAATTGAAAAAACAAGCTTTTCGGCTTGTACCGAGTCATTAAATGAAGTGTTAAAAGATCTGCCGCAAAAAACGATCCTTGTTGCCGGTAGTGAAACGCATATATGTGTGCTGCAGACGGTGCGCGATCTATTGGCAAGGGGATATAATGTTCATCTGGTCAGAGATGCATGCTGTTCACGCTTTGATGAGGATCACGAAACAGGGCTGGAGTACATGAAGGAAATGGGTGCAGTTACTACCACGGCAGAGATCGTGATTTTCGATCTGCTTAAAAAAGCTGGAACACCAGATTTTAAGGTTATTTCTCCCCTGGTAAAATAAGTCATATAAGGCACATAATGAAAACTGGGGTTCGGGAGCAAACATTTTATATGTATGATTTTGGTTTGACAACTATATGTGTTCAAAGTATATTTAATCTAAGATAATAGCACAAATATAAAGAATATGGGAGGTTAAATTATGAGTTACGGGCAGTACCTGTCTTTCGAGCGGGATGGAAATGTGGGAGTTATTTCCCTTTGCGATACCAAAGGATTAAACCTAGTTGGCAAGGGCTTTCTTGAAGAATTAGATGAAATTCAGGATCTTATTGATCAAGATAAAACCTTACGTGCCGTTGTCATTAAATCCGAAGGTGATCATTTTTCAGCCGGGATAGATCTTAACTATCTAGAAAATGTAAGCTCACAGTTTATTATGGATAATCTGGTTTGGCTGCAGACTCTTTATGGTCGTTTTCAGGAACTTCCTATTCCTGTTATTGCAGCAATTAACGGATTATGTTATGGATCGGCTACCGAACTTATCTTAGGATGTGATATCCGCATTGCTGCAGATAATGCACGGTTTTCCATTCCTGAAGTTCGTTTTGGCCTTTCGCCGGATATGGGCGGAACAACTCGTCTGACCCACCTGGTAGGGATTGGCCAGGCCAAGCGTCTTATTATGGCTTGTGATGAGATCGACGCTGAAGAAGCCTTACGCATAGGCCTAGTAGAAATAATGGTTCCACATGAAAAGCTTAATGAACGCGCCATGAAACTAGCACATAGAATGGCCAATTTACCACCAGTGGCCATGCGCTTTGCCAAAAAAGGAATTAATCTGGCCAACGAAAGCAGCGTAGGTGCAAGTTTATTGTTTGAACAGGCTCAATCCACCTTTTGCTGTGGAACAGAAGATCAAAACGAAGCCATCAGGGCATTTTTTGAAAAAAGAAAACCAGAGTTTAAAGGCCGCTAAAACTTTTAAACATTGTCCACAAAAAGAAGCGCCTGCAAACTCAGGCGCTTCTTTTTGTGGACAGGAGTATCCATAAATAAAGCGGCTTGTTTTCTCAATGAGATTCCTAAAAGGCTTGACAAATGTCTGAAAAGCAAATATCATTTATTTTTGGGTGTCCTTTAATAGCCGCGGTAGGCATTTGTTTAAACGGCGTGGAAGCCGTTATTTTGTTTTTTATCCTGGGAGGAGTGACAGAATATGCTGAATAAATTAAGAAATATTGGCATTATTGCTCATATTGATGCGGGTAAAACAACCACTTCAGAACGAATACTTTACTATACAGGATTAACCCATAAAATGGGGGAGACCCATGATGGAAAAAGTGTCATGGATTTCCTGGATGTGGAGAGAAAACGTGGCATCACTGTTGCTTCTGCCGCTACCAAGTGCGTATGGAAAGATACTGCTATCAATATCATCGACACGCCGGGGCATGTGGATTTTACGGCAGAAGTGGAAAGAAGTTTGCGTATCCTGGATGGCGCTGTAGTTATATTTTGCGCTAAAGGTGGTGTTGAACCGCAATCTGAAACGGTATGGAGACAGGCAGATAAATATCATGTGCCCCGTATTGCTTATATAAATAAAATGGACACTGTTGGTGCCAATTTTAGTATGGTATTAGAACAAATACGTGGCCGTCTGGGTGCCAACCCTCTGGTAACCACCATACCAGTATTTGAAAAAGAATCCTTTGTGGGGATTATTAATCTTATTGATATGAAATATGAACAATTCACCGGTAAGCTGGGTAATGAAGTCATTGAAACCGAGATACCAGACCATTATAAGGCGGAAGCTGAAAAATGGCATCTTGAAATGATTGAAAGCCTAGCTGAAACCGATGAAGAAATGCTGGAATTGTACTATGAAGATAAAGAGATTCCTGAAGATCTGATCATAAAGATCATTCGTAAAAATACCATTGATGGTTCAATGGTACCCGTTATTTGCGGAAGTTCCTATCGTAATATTGGGGTACAGACACTGCTGGATGCAATTGTAGATTATATGCCATCACCATTAGAGATGCCACCTATAACAGCTCGCAGTCTGATAGATGGGGAAGAAATAGAAATAACCCCTGAAAGTACAGATTATTTTTCTGCCTTGATCTTCAAAATTATCTCGGATCGACATGTGGGGAATCTGGCTTTTGCTCGCATCTATTCGGGTAGTGTAAAAGCAGGGTCTTATGTATACAACAGCACCAAAGGAAAAAAAGAGCGGGTAGGGCGTCTGGTAAAAATTCATGCCAATCACCGTGAAGAAATGGATGAGGTCTATGCCGGAGATATTGTGGCTTTTATAGGATTTAAAGATGTTGCTACCGGTGATACCATCTGTGATGAAGCTCGTCCGGTTTTACTGGAATCCATTGAATTTCCAGAACCGGTTATTCAGATTGCTATTGAACCCAGGACGCAATCAGATCAAGATAAACTGTCTGATGCCCTGAACAAAATAGCCTCAGAAGACCCAACCTTTAAGATTTCCTATAATAGCGAGACCGGTCAGACTCTTCTGGCAGGCATGGGGGAGCTGCATTTAGAAGTTATTACCGAGCGTCTAGCTAAAGAATTTGGTGTTGGTATCAATATTGGGCAGCCTGAAGTAGCCTTTAAAGAAACCATTACCCGGGCAGCAGAGCATGAAACTCGCTATATTAAACAAACCGGTGGTAAAGGGCAATATGCACATCTTATTATCAGGTTAGAACCTCATGAAGAAGGCTTTGAATTTGAGAGCCGTGTTGTTGGTGGAGCAGTACCGAAAGAATACCATGCCGCCATCAAAACGGGTATTATGCAGGCTTTAGAAGAAGGTGTAGTGAAAGGATATCCGGTAGTTAATGTAAAAGCCACTTTATTTGATGGTTCATACCATCCAGTAGATTCTAATGAAATGGCTTTTAAAATTGCCGCTTCCCTTGCTTTTAAAAAGGGTGTGG
>DUSB01000203.1 GCA_012840625.1 Syntrophomonadaceae bacterium | reverse complement strand
TTTTTAAATTATCTTAACAACAGTTTACTCCAAAAACCTGCTTTCGATAAATAGAAGGCCACCCACCACATCATTCCCCGAAAAAAACCGGGGAAACAAACTGTCTCCCCGGTCTAATATGTACTCATTATCAGCCATCGGTTTCAAAGCGCCTATAAGTAAGCTGGAAGTAATTAAGTTTAACCCGAGCAGAAAATTAAAGAAATGAACCTACGAAAAGTAAAAGTGGAATATGTCCTCGTATATTCACAATTATAAAGACGTGCATTTCAAAGAAAATCAAGTAGGAGGGGGTGATTAACCCCCATCCTCTCATACCACAGTACGTCCCACTCGCTAACTGCACCTGTCCATATTTTAATTGGAAGTTATCTTATGATACTAAGGCATCTTTTCCTAAACTTGTTAAAATATCGTTGTAAATTATCTAAATGATCTGCAGCAATTAATTTGCTATAGCCTTATTTTCATCATCAGTAACAAACTCATTTGTATCGTCAGCAAAAAGGGGAATAATTACATTCAAGATTACGAGAGATATTGCTGCTGCCATAAAACCAGATGAATATGTCCCCAGTATATCTTTCAGATAGCCACAAACGAACGGGTATAAAGTTCCGCCAATGAGGAAACCCGCTGCCAGGATAAAACCATTTGCCGTCGCAACGTTTTTAACACCAACGGCATTAGCAGCCCAAATATAAACCAGAGGCGAACCAATATAAGCACAAAAACCTGCAATGGGGAGCATAGCTGCCAGCAAGGTATACTGCCCCGCTCCAATAGCAATAGCAGATACAATGAAAGAAGCAGCCATACCTAAACCGGAAATTAATACCAACGGTTTTTTCTTGCCAACTCTATCTGAAATTGAACCCGATGCAAGGGCACCAGCAATACCTACAAAAGGATATAATGCACTAATAAATCCAGCCAGTTCAGAGGACCACCCTTGTTCCTGGAGTATGGTAGGTATCCAGTATACGATTACTGCATTGGCACCAATATAGCCGATGATGAAACAGGCGGGAATAAGTACGTTTTTTTGCATGACGATGGAAACCCAGCGCTTAAAGCCTGTTTGTTCAGTATTATTTACCGGATGCAGCTTTTTCTCTTTTTCCTCTTGATAATAACTGGGATGTTCTCTTAGATAGAAATAACAAATTAAAAACATAGCGAATACGACAGCAGCACCAATAGCAGAACCTGTTCTCCAGCCAAAATAACTTAGAATAAAGGCATAACCATAAAGGGAAAACATGCCCCCCAGTCCGTCGGAAGAGAGAAGACCGCCAACGCCAACCCCCATATGATTAGTACCCTCAAACCATCTGACAACAACAGCCATTGTCCCCGCAAAAATAAGCGTAACCCCTAAGCCGATGAACATACGAGTGGCCAGGATTAAAGAATAGCTGGGCATAAAAGCAAATATTATTTGTCCGATAGCCAGCCAGAGCAAGGCGAACGTCACTGATCTGGCAGGGCCCCACTTATCGGCCAGGATTCCGCCAAAAAGAACTCCGATTCCAGCCGTAAGGGCAGTAGCCGAAGATAATATTGAAGCCTGTGTGTAATTGATATTAAGATCAAGCATAATCTGAGGAAGCGCGGTAGAATACCCGAGGTAAGGAATATTGATTACCACAGAAGATAAAACACATAATATAAGTGCAATCCATTTTCCGCTGCTTTTTACTTCTTCATTCAAAGTCATTTAATATTGTTCCCCCTCCTACTTTTACTCGCAAAACATAGCTTTGTTCACTACTACGAACCAAATAAAGGTGTTTTTTTCAGATCATGCCATCCCTCCTCATAGTTCAAATTATTGGCGGTTCCCTTCAATTCATTCATATTAATTGCAAAAAATATGCCAGCATTGTCGTATCATTTTCCTGTACCTATAAGGGCAAAATTGAAATACATACAAGAAAACGCCATGAAATGCTGGCTTTAAGCGTATTTTTGTAAAGTTTATTATATTTTTAGAAAGGGAAATAATATATAGAGGGAGATTTTATACCTAAAATTTTCGCTCCAATAGCATAATCTTTTTACCGATCGATCTTGTTTTCTATAAAAATTACTTTTAAAAGGGAATGAAATATTTTCATAGAAAATATTTCATTCATACGTTTTGTACCGATATTTAATAAAGGCAAATAAGTATTTATATGATAAGTCTTGCGGGAACAGGTTTTTTGATTATACGTGCTAAATTGCTAGTTCAACAAATACACAAAATCAATTTAATTCTTGTTATGAGGTTTTTGAATACTGTATGATTTCATTTTATGATACAGATTTTGCCTTAAAATCCCTAAATCCTCAGCAGCATTGGTCATATGCCAGTTGTTATTCTCTAATGCAGCCATTATAGTTTTCTTTTCAAAATCCTGTATAGCTTCACGTAAGGTGACGTTTTTATAAGGGCTTAATGAGTATGAATCTACATCTTTGGTTTCTTTGGTAAGTTTATCTCTGATATAGCGAGGGATATGTTCAATATCCAGTATCTCTTCATTTTGGTCAACAAAATTCATGCCGCTTTCAATGATGTTTTCTAATTCACGAACATTACCAGGCCATGAATAATTCATAAAAATACTTTCTAACTCTGTGCTGATGTTGGAAACCACAGAATTAAACTTCCGGTTATATTTATTAATAAAATGCTGACAGAGT
>DUSB01000021.1 GCA_012840625.1 Syntrophomonadaceae bacterium | reverse complement strand
TTCTAGTATTTCCGCAAAGGCCAGCAGGAGCTCATCACCGGTTTTTTGGCCAAAGCTGTCATTGACCATTTTTAATCCATCCAGATCACAGACGATTACGCCAATGGGAACAATTCCTTCCCTGGTAAGCTGCCTTACTTGTGTTTCCACATAATACCGGTTATGCAGGCCGGTCAGGGCATCATGCTCAGCCAGATACTTAAAGCGCTCTTTGCTATGACGCAATTCTTCGATCAGCTTGCTGACTTCCTGGTTGATTTTATTAAAACCCTGAAACAAGGCACCAATCTCATCATTAGCCTGGCTGTAACCTTCCAAATCTACAGTGCTGAAATTGCCCGCTGCCATCTCCTGACACCTGGAGGCAGCACGCAGCAGGGGACGGCGGAGCTGGCGACCCAGGTAAAAAGCCAGCAGCAGGCCCAGTAAAATAGCCAGTACCGAAGTGCCGATGATTCCTCTCTGCATGGTATTTAGTTCCGCCAACACTTCGTCTTCCACGGCGGTAACCGCAATCGACCAATCCGTTCCCGGTACTGGCGCAAAGCCCATTATCTTCCGCACCTGCTCAAAATCATAACTACCCACCCCGGCCTTATGCTGAATCATGCGTTGTTCTAAACTGGCCAGCTCTTCAAAACCTTCATCTGTCCGCGCTTCAAGAATATGGTTTTGCGCTTCCTCCACCCGCTTAAATTCAGGGTGAGCAATGGTATCGCCCTGGTGGTTAAGTATGTAAGCATAACCGCTTTGACCAATCTGCAGTTGATTGGTTATCCTACTTAAAATGGAGGCATCATAGGCAGCCACTAATACTCCGACTATCCGTTCGTTACAATCATAGATCGGAACCGCCAGAATACAGACCAGGCTCTGGTCAATACGACTGGTATAAGGCTCAGTAAAAACTTTTTCTCCCTGTATAGCTTTTTGAAAGTATTCCCGCTCCGCAATGTTGGTTTCTTCCGCTGGCAGGGTACGTAGATGACCGGTCGGATTGGCTACTCCTATGCGCTTATAGCCCAGCTTCCTGGACTGTTCCCGAAGAACCGGGGCCTGCTGCTCCCAATCCATACTGCGGATCACATTACGATCCGCTATAGCCGTTGCGACCTGCAAAGAAGATTGCACCTGCTGGGCAACCAGCTGGGCAGCATCATCAGCTCTGCCAGGCATATCTTCTTCTATCACCGTTAAAATCCCCTGGCTGGCATAATAATAAGCTATAGTTCCCAGCCCTCCACAGATGAGCAGGATGGCCAGTGAAAAGGCCAGCATGAGCCGGGTACTAATGCTTTTCAAGTCATCCCTCCCCCTATAAGCATGCTAACAACAAAAGTAATATCCCACTAAACTTTCATTTCTAAAAATTTACAAGACTTATTGAATGCCTTACTATAAACATTAAAATAATCCTTCTTTATGTGGAAAACATATATTATACCTTAGTTTATAACAAAATTTTTGCGCTTATGACGCTCTCTTAAAATGATGTTTTACGTGTCGTTATTTTTCGGGAAGAAAAATACTGTTCTCGATGTTCGTATAAAGTATTTCCAATTTATATAAAATTTTGACAGGAGTATCAATTTCCAATGTCGTATTTCTATGGACATGGAGTATATGAAAATTAAAGGAATATAAAGTATATAATTCCAGGGGCCATAGTAATCTAAAAACCAAAGTACCATGATATATGAAGTGCTTTCGTGGAAGACATAATTTGCAAGCGAATCGCTGCAGAGCTTATTTTCTAATGATCGTGGTGGCTTACAACCGCCTTATGATTTTTGTCAGCACTTTTATCCTGGTTCTATGTTTGGGACTAAGAGATCAACGAAGCGGCCGCCCGTATGGCCCAGGAAGCGGAACAGCTGAATGAACAGGTGATGCGTTTTAAGGCCACGGAATCAGTCTGATTAACAAACACTAGAATGCGACAGGGGACGGTTCTCAACTGTCGCATCTGGTGAGACAGCAGGACCGTCCCGGTGTCTCGTTCTGATTGGAAATGCGACAGTTGAGAACCGTCCCCTGTCGCAGTGATATTTTCATTAAATGGGAAACCAGAGCCTGGCTCGCTTGAATCAGATAGTTGAGCGTAATGACTAAGGGGTAACTAATATCGTGTAATTCTAAAAAAAGGAAAGGTGGCACAGTTTATCCTGTTCTGATCAGCTAGGATCTTCAAAAGAAACAACTATAAAGTTTTTGCTTATGCTGTTCGGCGTAATCAACGCGAACAGTTTTTATCTTTATTTCTCCTTTTTGGTTAACAAAACATTTTCCATATACTTGTACCAAATACCAAAATCTCTGCTCCCCCATGGAAACTACCCGATAGCCACTTTAAGACGCTGGTAAACGCTGAATGGATATGACCTGCGCTCCTGCTCGATTGGTTTTTGTATAAATAATCCGAATATAGGTGATATTC
>DUSB01000202.1 GCA_012840625.1 Syntrophomonadaceae bacterium | reverse complement strand
CAGCAATACGTGGTGAAACATCCACCCATTCACCTTGAAAAACTACGGCCTCCCCGGAAGGATCTGTGCCTTCCACAATATCAAATAAAACCGGTATATCAATGAAATAAGTAAAATCCTTCAGACAGCGTCCGCAGATTAACCGCACCGATGTCTGTACGCGGCCGCTGGCCACATATTCTTTACCGGTATTTTCTACCTGCAGTTCAAGATCAATAGCCTCCAATAATCGTAAGTGCAGGGTTTTGCTGAGCTGCGAATCAAGGTTTTTATGAATCGTAAATAATTCGCTTTCGTGGGGATGCATCTTTAACCATTTCAAATCTAATCTCATTGTGTTCACCTCAAACAAACACCGCCACCATTATAGACTTCCTGAAATATTATTGTCAACAATGCTATATTTTACACCGGCTGAAGACCCGGGTACACCAAATTAAAAACGCGGGACATTGTCCCGCGTTTAATGGTTGGTCTTATTTTCCCTGTGCCAGACGCAGGGTATCTCTGGCAATCACCAATTCTTCATCGGTGGGAATAACGAAGATACGGACTCTGGAATCATCAGCAGAGACGTCGACTTCTTTGCCGCGTACTTTATTCTTTTCGGGATCCAGCTTGATGCCGAGATAGTCCAAATCTTTACAGATAGCTTCGCGCATGTCCCAGCCATTCTCGCCCACTCCGGCGGTAAAGACCAGACAGTCACAGCCGTTTAATTTAGCAACATAGTTACCGATATAGCCCTTAACCTTGGTGGTATAAACATCCAGAGCCAGCTGAGCTCTCTCATTACCTGAGTTGGCAGCTTCCAGAATGTCTCTCAAGTCATTGGATACTCCGGAAAGACCCAGCATACCTGATTTCTTATTGAAATAGTTATTGGCTTCAGCGGTATCCATACCTAATTTATCCATGAGGAAAAAGACAATAGCCGGATCAATATCACCAGAACGGGTACCCATAACCAGGCCTTCCAGAGGGGTAAAGCCCATGGAGGTATCAACTACACGACCATCCTTAATGGCTGCCATGCTGGCACCATTACCCAGATGCAGGGTAATAATTTTACATTCTTCAAAGGGCTTATTCATCATTTCGGCCGCCCGGTGAGATACATAATAGTGTGAGGTACCATGGAAACCATATCTTCTGACCCGATACTTTTCATACACTTCATAAGGAAGGGCATACATGTAATTTGCCGGTTCCATGGTCTGATGGAAGGCGGTATCGAAAACGGCTACGTGCGGAACATCAGGCATTAATTCCTCACAGGCTTCAATCCCCATTAAGTTCGGGGGATTGTGCAGAGGAGCAATGTCAAAACAATCCTTGATGACTTTCTTCACTTTATCATCAATTAAGACGGATTCAGAGAAAAATTCTCCCCCATGAACAACACGGTGTCCAACCGCTTTAATTTCATCCATGCTCTTCAATATGCCATACTCAGGATTAACCAGTACCTCCAGCACCAGCTGCATGCCAGCGGTATGATCAGGTAAATCCTTCTTAATAATTACTTCATCTTTTCCGGTAGGTTTATGCTCCAGGGTAGTACCAGGAATACCTACACGATCTACCAAGCCCTTGGCCAGAACGGATTCATCTTCCATATTGAAAACCTGATATTTAATGGAAGAACTCCCGGCATTTACAACCAGAATCTTCATAATAGAAACCTCCTTAATTTATATAGCCATCCTCATGGGGAAATAATTTCCTTGTTTATGCTTTCACCACAATCATAGCGACAACATTAATAATGTCTTCTACGCTGCATCCTCTGGACAGATCATTAACCGGTTTGTCCAGACCCTGTAAAATAGGTCCAATTGCTTCGGCGCCAGCCAGTCTCTGGGTTAGTTTATAACCAATGTTACCGGCCTGAAGATCGGGGAAGATTAAGACATTACAGTTGCCGGCTACTTCGGAATCTGGAGCCTTGGATTTGCCCACACTGGGAACAATGGCGGCATCAGCCTGAAGTTCACCGTCCACCTTGAGTTCAGGGAATCTCTCCTGAGCAATTTTGGTGGCTTCCACCACTTTATCAATGGTTTCATGAGAAGCACTGCCTTTGGTGGAGAAGGATAACATTCCTACTTTGGGATCGCTCATACCGCAAAGATCAACAGCAGTCTCAACCGAAGTTTTGGCAAATTCAGCCATCTGTTCAGCCGTCGGTACGGGGGTAACTGCACAGTCCGCATAGACGAAGGTTCCCTTATCACCGTACTCACAATTGGGAACAATCATAATAAAAGAGCCCGATACGGCCGAGATGCCGGGGGCTGTCCTGATAATTTGCAGTGCAGGTCGCAAAACATTACCGGTGGTATTTACGGCACCAGCAACTTCGCCATCAGCATGACCCATTTTTACCATCATGGATGCATAATACAGCGGGTTGCTCATAGTAGCTCTGGCTTTGTCCATGTCAACGCCTTTTTTCTTGCGCATCTCATAGAAAGCCTGTACATAATCATCAAAATTTGCTGATTTGGTGGGATTAATTATTTCGGCTCCCGAGATGTCAGCACCGTATTTCCCGGCCAGTGTCTTGATTTCGCTTTCATCCCCCAGTAAGATGGGGACAGCAATCTTATTATCAACTATGCCTTTAACTGCCATTAAGGTTCTTTCTTCTGTACCTTCCGGTAGTACGATACGTTTAGTTTTCTTGGCTGCCTTTTCTCTAATTTCTGCTAACAGACTCATTCCTCTACCTCCTCAAATTGTATAAAGCGTTAAAACCTTTATGTAAGATTACCCAGCTAAATTTTACCATAAAAAAGGCTAAGGTGGTAAAACTTATGATATTATTGTTAAGTATTAAACGACAAGGAGTATTTACACGTGCGAATTATTGGCATCATAACTGAGTTCAATCCCTTTCATTATGGGCATAAATACTTTATAGAAACCATCCGCCAACAATATCATCCTGATGGTATTGTTGGCGTTATGAGTGGTTCTTTTGTACAGCGCGGTGAACCAGCCATCTGCAACAAATGGGCTCGAACGCATATGGCATTGACATCAGGGGTGGATCTCATAATTGAACTGCCTTTTGCTTTTGCAGTACGCAGTGCGTACCCATTTGCACTGGGAGCCATTCGTCTGCTGGCCAGCACCGGTGTGGTTACCCACTTGGCCTTTGGTTCAGAAAGCGGCCAGCTGGAAGAACTGCAAACCATTACCCGTCTGCTGAGTGAGGAAAATCCCGTATTTAAAAGAACCCTAAGACAGGCTTTGGATGAAGGTCATAGTTTCCCGGCCGCACGGGCGGCAGCAGTGAAAGCTTCCCTGCCGGAAGTACCCCAGCATATTGATCACCTTCTCTCCGGGCCCAACAACATCCTGGCTCTGGAATATCTACGGGTGCTCCACGAAGAAAAAATGGATATCATCCCCCTTACCATTCCCCGCATCGGGGCTGGGTATAAGGAAGAGGATACTGGATCATGCTATCCCAGTGCTACAGCTATCCGCAGCGCTATCCGCCGTAAATACCCCCTGGATGAACTTGCTGCTTTACTGCCCGCTGAGAGCATGCACATCCTTTATCAGGAAATGAAAGCTGGTCGTGCGCCTATCAGCTCTGATCAGCTGGAACAGATCATCCTATATAAACTGCGTACAGCTTCTATATCAGAATTGCAGCAGATACATGAAGTCAGCGAAGGCCTCGAACATCGTATTAAGGAAACTGCCATGCAGGTTGGTACGCTGGAAGAACTCCGCCAAGGAATAAAATCCAAACGCTACAGTATGTCGCGCATTGATCGCATCTTACTCTATGCGCTGTTTACCTTTACCAATGAGCTGGCAGCTGATTTTGATCAGGCTGGTCCTCTATATCATCATCTCTTAGGATTTTCGTCATCCGGACAAAAAGTCCTGCAACAAATGCATAACAAGTCCACTATTCCCATTTTTAATCGCGGCAGCGATCTAAAATATTACTGGCATAATGGCGAACCGATGCTGCGGGATATGCTGGGTCTGGACCTGGCTGCCAGCAATGTCTATACCCTGCTTTATCCACAGGCATCACAGCGTAAAGCTTATTCTGATTTTACCACTTCTCCACTGCGCTACAACACCAACAGCGTTTGAACAGCTATCTGGCTGCAGTCAGAGCCCGAAGTTCGTCTAAATGATCCAGAGCAGTCTGGCGGCCTATCTCCACCAGCTCCTGGCAGCGATCAAAATCCTGGGAGGCAAAATTGCCCACAGCCGGCTGCAAAAGGACATCGGCCTGCGGCTGAATGTGATCAAATTGCTGCTTTTGTAAAATATCCAGAGAGGTAGCAATAACATCCAGAGTATTATTGATCTTTACTACTTTACCTGGGCCAAAGGTTACATCTACCGCAATCACTTTGCTGGCCCCCTTCATGCGCGCTACTTCAATCGGCAGGCGATCAGTTACTGCTCCATCGACCAGTACCATACCTTCTTTACGCACCGGATGAAATATACCCGGTACCGATATGCTGGCCCGCACCGCTTCTGCTACTGATCCTTCCTCAAAGACCACCCGCTGGCCGCTTATTAAATCAGTGGCCACCACGTAAACAGGAAAATCTAATTCAGCAAAGGTCTTTCTTTTGGTAAGCAGTTCTAAAAAAGCGCTTACTTTTTTACCAGCGATAAAACCCAGACGGGGAATGTTTACATCCATAATTACATTTTTATCCATTTGATCCGCCATACCAGCCAGCATGTATAAGTCAGCCCCACAGGCATAGATACTACCCACCATGGCACCCATGCTGCTGCCAACGATAAAATCAAAATCAATCTTCTTTTCCTGAAGCACCTGCAGCACCCCAATATGAGCTAAACCCCGGGCACTTCCCGCTCCGAGAACCACCGCCGTTTTACCCCCCATGTCAATCCTCCCTTCTATTCCCTTGCTGTCATCATATATATTAT
>DUSB01000201.1 GCA_012840625.1 Syntrophomonadaceae bacterium | reverse complement strand
TGGAGGAAGTCAGTGCTGCTAGCGAAGAAATAAATGCCTCCGGTGGGGAAATCGTCGAGGCGCTGGGAATTTTAAACCAGAAATCGGTGGACGGTCTACAGGAAGCCCGGGAGATGGAAAAACGAGCAATAGATTTACAACAGGATGCGCAAAAAGCACAGCAGTATGCAGTGCAAACTTATGAGGAGATCCAGGCACAGGTTCAGGAAGCAATGGAGGAAGCTAAGGTGGTAGAAGAGATCGTTACCTTGGCGGAAAACATCTCCGGCATTGCCGATCAGACTAACCTCCTGGCTCTTAATGCTGCTATCGAAGCCGCCCGGGCCGGTGAACATGGCCGTGGATTTGCGGTGGTAGCAGATGAAGTACGGACCCTGGCCGAGGATGCCGCTGATGCCGTCCACCGTATTCAGGATTTGACCGGGCAGGTACAGGGAGCCATGAATGAGGTAGTCGCTCAAACCCGGGGATTGCTGAACTTTGTTAATGAGGATGTAGTGAAAGATTATGAAGACCTAGTGAAGATAGGGCAGCAGTATCATAATGATGCCCGGATGATTACTGGTCTGACGGAAGAAGTCAGCCAGGGCGTGGATGATATTACTCAATCCATGAGACAGATTCAGGAGGCGATTGAATCCACTAGTGCCACTATGGAACAAAGTGCGGCCGGTGGTCAGGAAATCGCCCGAGGCAGCGAGTCAGCCGCCCAGATAGCTGTTGAGATCAACGAAGCGGCCGCCCGTATGGCCCAGGAAGCGGAACAGCTGCATGAACAGGTGATGCGTTTTAAGGCCACGGAATCAGTCTGATTAACAAACACTAGAATGCGACAGGGGACGGTTTGAAGTGACCCCCTAATAGTAGACAGTTTAGGTACGGTTAAAATTGATATGTTTATGCAGTCGTGCAAATCTTTTTATATAAACTTGGGGGGACACCTCCAAGTTTTTTTTGTGGTCTGTAGTTTATGTAATAGTCCATATACTCTTCAGTTATTTGTCTTACATCATTTAGATCTTTAATTTTTTTACTCATTAAGTAAATGGTTTCGCATTTATAGTGACTGAAAAAACTTTCAGCCTTGGCATTATCCCAGCAGTTGCCTTTTCTAGACATGCTTTGCTTTACTTTCAGCTTACTTAATAACTCAACATAATCATGGTTCGTATAATGCACACCTTGGTCGCTATGGATTATACTATCGGTTAAATCAAATTTTTGGGAAAGTTTTTTAATCGTATCTATGCTTAAACTTTTATCCTGGGAGTCGCTTATATTCCATGCCACCGGCTCATTGTTAAAAAGATCTATAATCGTACAAAGATATGTCATGGTTCTTTGGGTTGGAATATATGTTATATCCGTTACAAATTTTTCTCCTGGCTTGGATGCTGTAAAGTCCCTGTTAAGCAGATTTTCTCTTATCTCAGCTTCCCCTTTGTGCTTTCTGAATTTCTTCCTTACGATCGAGCTGATGTTGTTCTCTTTCATGATTCTATACACTTTTTTATGGTTCACTATTAAATTATAATTGTTCTTTAATAAGAGGGTTATGGTCCTATATCCAGCCCTTTTATTGGATTTATTATATATCTGAATGATCTTTTCCTCTAGCTCAGTATCCTTTTTGACTGGCTTGTTTTTATATCTGTAATACGAAGATCTCCTGACTTGAGCTATTTCACATAGTAACCAGATAGGGTGTTCAAGCTCTATGTTCATAATTGCTCTGTATTTCAATTCCCTGGTCGTTAGTTTTTTTTTAGAAACCGCTGCATTGATTCAAGACTTTCATAATAGGCAACTCTGGCTTTAAGATATTGAATTTCTTCTTCATACTGTTTTTCTCTAGGAGTTCTTGCATCGTTGCGCTGTATAGATTCCTTAGACCTGGCCACCGATTTAACAGGCTTAGTTGCATCCTGCGGCAGCAGACCTTTCTTTTTCAGCTGAGCTTCCCAGTTGTTTACATAGTTTTTAGAAGGAAGATTGTATTTAGCTGCTATTGCTCTGACACCTAGTGTACTTTCATAATAATCCTGTATTACAAAAAGCTTAAACTCATCTGAATACTTATTTTTCACTGGTATTACCCCCTTAAGTTAAAGTATATATTAACCGTCCCTCTTTTGTTTACTTTTCGGGGGTCATACCAGATCATTTATAGCAAGAAGTGCGCCTGCCCTTAATTAGCGGCTATTGGACTTTGATGATATTTCTCACTGTTACTAGATATAATATCAAGCCTGATGGCCTATTAATATCCATTCTTGATTATATATTAAACCAAACGATGATTGGCATCCGGCTGGCATATTATGAACGGATTTCA
>DUSB01000200.1 GCA_012840625.1 Syntrophomonadaceae bacterium | reverse complement strand
GTCCAGCTCTGCGTCGTTTCAATTCCTTATAGGTAGTCTAAAAACCCGCGTCCATAGCCGCGTCCCCGACTTCCCACCAAGTTTCAATTCCTTATAGGTAGTCTAAAAACCCCCGTTAGGGTACAGAAAAATAGGCCTTCTTTAATTTAGCCTGATATGCTATATATCTTCTATTTTATTTCTGTTTTTCCTTTAAAAAGCCTATCTTGCTTAAGAAAATGTAGTTTTTTATTTGTCGTCGCCAACCGGGGTTTTTGACAGTACTGAAGGTCGACGACATTTATCAGTTATAAGAAATTATCTTCCCCACCCTTTTTGATGCCCATTATTTCTCTTTGGGAATAGCGCGTTGTTCGAAAAGTGTAAAACATTACAGAATCGTATTCTTCATCTATAATTTTTGAAAGCTCTACTTTGAGTTGCTTAAAACTACTCTCATTTATATCCCCTTCCAATACAGAGTTTTGGACCCAGTAAAGGTGCTTTCTTGCAGTCTTTAAAACCTTTCCAACCCGCTTGGTATGCACATCGTAAACCATTATCACAAACATATGTCCTCTCCTCTCTACCAGCGGGAAACAAATGGTTCAAAAGTATGTTCTCCCAATAAATGCTTTTCCAGTTTATAAAGATCCATTCGAATTAGCCGCCGATATGAAACATCCCGTCCTAATTCTCGATGTTTTATTGTAGTTCGTAATCGATTTTCCCACTCTTCAACGAAAACTTTACGTCCTTTATCATTAAGCAAAATACCATTGGTCTTCTTTTCAAAATGAGTTGCTCTAAGCATATTCCGCGCCAGCAAGCTAAAGATCATCCTATCGACCAAAATCGGCTTAAAGATTTCGGCAACATCCAAGTTTAGCGTAAAGCGCCTAAAATTAGTGGTATGCAAATATCCGATCCGGGGATCAAGGTGGGTTTTATAAATCTCACTAAGAACGGCTGTATAGGCCAGTGTATTTCCGAAACTAATTAAGGCATTTATTCTATCCCGTGGTGGTCTGCGATTACGCTCTTCAAAATGAAAGTCTTCCTTATTGATTATGCTGTTAAAACACTGGTAATAGTAGTCACGGATATTCCCTTCAATTGCCATTAGTTCTTCTACGTTATTACAGTCATCTATCTGCTCTGATAAGGTATAAATACTCTCTAGCTCAGTATTTATATCCTTGCCACGATTAACGTAATAACGGAGAACTTCCTGAATATTATCTGCCGCGCCATGTACAAAGGCTTTAGCCAGAATTAACCTTTTTTCCTGATCCATATAATGCTCGGCCTGTTTTAGAATCATATATCCTGAATTCAAATGTTCGCGCGGATAATAAGATCCAATATAATAACCATAATTATTGAGAAAGTGTATGATAATTTCCTTCCTGGTAATAAACTCTAAGAATCTTTTGTTTAAGGTTACTTCACCAAAAACAATGATCTCCTTTACATCTTCTACTGGAATATAGCTTTTCTTTGTCTCAGTTTCGAAATAGAGAGTATTATCTTTCCTTTTAAATTCCCCATCATTAAAAACATATATTGTCTTCTTCATAAAATTCGCCTACCTTACGCCCAACAAAACTCATTGTAAGCACAGCTACGGCAATATTTGTTTTTGACTGCTCCCGGAGGACGCGTCTCCTGTACTATTTGTTCTATATGCTTGATAGTAGCTCTTATTTCTGCCTCACTTTTTTCATTTAGCTCTACTTCACAGGTATATCTTTCTTCTGGAATCATCAGCTCGCCCTTGGCCTCGATACCCATTTCTTTTAATTGCAGCAGATAAAACAAGAGTTGTTTGCTGGCACTTTCTATAAAACGAGAGCTTTTTTTTACTTCTCCGACTACCAGCTGTCCATCTTCTGTTCGAATAAGATCTATTTTGGCATTGCCAAGATCTATTTCCTTTTTATCACGGGAATAGGCGCTCTCCCCTATAATCTTACCTATCTTGACATTTTCATCGTCTTGATCTGGTGTTAACTGATGAGCCATCAGCCATACTTCCCGTTTGCATATATAGTAGTACCAGACAAGTGTACCTTTAACCTGAAAATCCATGATACATCTTCCTAACTTCCTATAGCTCTTATATTTCAGTTGCTCCCAGAGCACCCGGCAGAAATTAAGACCAATCGCATTGACCGGTATCTTCCTCGCTCCTTTTTAAGTCTGGATAACCCTAAACTACCATTTGTATAATCTAAAACACCTGTTTTGACCTACCAGTATAACTCCTTGTTTTCATAACCTACGTGATGAGCTAATCCTGTTTCCGCACAATACATCTCTTTATCGATCAGGCACCGGATAGGATTATCATGGGTCTGATAGGTTATGCTCTTCATATTTTCACTGGTTGATACCAGAAACTGCTGTAGTAATGCCATAAACTGCTTTCTTGGCACAAAATCAAGTGATCTTCTAAACTCCCCATCAAGATATTTTTCGTAGATGCCCTCTACCGAATCTATCCCAAATTTCTTCATTAGCCCCAGGACTCTTCTTACAGTGCTCCCTTTGCCCGGCAAATGTTCTTCATACCATTCACAGAGCATGATTAATTCATCTGTATCTGGCCAGGCAACAAAAACAGATAAAGTCGGGTATGTTTTACTGAATGGTTCAGTACCGGCTAACACAGACCATCTTCCTAATGCCGCACTATTATAATAATTCAAAAGCGTTGTATTGGGGTTCCTTTCAAAAGTAGATCTATAGTACTCATCTAGCATCATGAGACTGGTTGCTTCATCCCAACCATGACAGCTCTGCAAAAGTCGATCCGTTTCCTCGCGTTCAATACTGGACGTATATACCCACTTTCGAGAATCTTTTTCTCCTTCCCGAAGAAAATTCATAATACTGACTAAAGCAGTATCACCCCCGCCATGACGGTTACTACGACCTGCAAATTGTATATGGGAGGGGTGTATAGCCTGTGCCCTTAAACCCCGGTCAAAACTCAGGTCAACACCTGCTTCAATTATCTGGGTACAAACTACGAGTGTTGTCACCTCCTGTTTTAAACGCCAGCTAATAGCATCGATGACAAATTCTTTGTGAATGGGAGTCATTAATCCATTCAGGTTAAACATAAAGCAGTCTTTAATACAATTGGTAGAACCATTTGTAAGCGATTGAATGCTGTCTAGCATACCTGGCTCCAAGCGCTTATCTTGCATAACCCGTTTCAACTTGGTGTAGACTTCACTGGCATCACGAACAGTATTCATAACGGTGCATGTATTTCGTGGTAAAGCATCAAAAATGGCTGTTGCAACGTCATCTTCGGTAGCCACATCAGATAGGTATTGCATACAATAGCGTGACGGTACTGTAACCGACGTTTTTATGTCATATGGTGCCTCGATGCCAGCATACTCAAATGGAGGGAGAGTTGCTGATATGAAGAGTACCTGGCAATTTAATTTTTGTGCTGCTGTATGAATCTGAGCTAGAAATAGATTCCATTTGGTGCTATCAACAATCTGAGGTTCATCTATAATAATAAAAGCCTTCTCCATAGCAGGCATTCGCACCAGTTCTTGAGCACGATAAGGAAAAAGGGCTCTAAACAGCTGGTTAAATGTGGTGGTAACTACTGGTGCCTGCCATGATTCAAT
>DUSB01000199.1 GCA_012840625.1 Syntrophomonadaceae bacterium | reverse complement strand
TTCCCGATGGGTACGGAAACATCTCCAGACAATAATATTTGGGGCGCTGGGAGTCTTCACTTACTTTAAAATGCTGACCTTCTTCCCATTTTTGCTGCCATTTAGCCTCAATGCTTTTAAAATCATAGCTGTGAGTCATAATTGCCTCCTTAAAACTCGTACTCGCAATTCGTAAATAGTAAGGATGGAATACAAAAAAGCTCCCATCCCCTCAGGGACGAGAGCCTTTCCCGTGGTACCACCCTTATTGACAAATATTAAAATGGTGGAGCTAGAGGGATTCGAACCCTCGGTCTCTTGAATGCCATTCAAGCGCGATCCCAACTTCGCTATAGCCCCACACAATACTGTCCACTCATACAGATAACGGCTGCTCCGCCACAGTTTACTTGCATTTCAACAGTGGAACTCCCCGGCGAGTTCAATCCCTGCTTGTTATCTTCCACCTGCCGATAACTCTCTGTATAGCATTGCGGATCTAATACTCCGGTTCATTGCCTTCATAATGTTCATTTGACAATTGAAATTATACGAAATCGATGGGCTAAAGTCAACCTGGTTACAGGAAAATACCTGTTTTGAATTGTGTTCTAGTAAGAAACCGCAGGCATAAATCCTGCCGCAGTGATGCACATTATAAGCAAATAGTCCTGATTTTAAAAAGGAGGATGAATCATTGGCCAGCGATTTGCATTGTGATGCCAGTAAATGTGTTTATAATATTCAGCAGCGTTGTAGTGCCTCAAGGATTCAGGTAAAAGGAATGGAAGCAGGGCAGGCCGATGTGATTTTTTGCGCTACCTTTGCCCCGCGCAAGATTTCCAACATGCTGGGTATGATTGGCAACATCAACCTGCTTGGCAGTCTGGGAGAGTTGATTAGTAAAGCTCCATCACTTAAGCCAGAAGTAGTCTGTAGTATTACCAGCTGTCTAAAAAATAACGGAGGAGCATGCGTGACTGAAGATCTTATCATAGGGGGCATTGCATCTATCCATGCGGGAGAAACAAGCTGCCAGAGTTTTATAGCTCGATGAACATCCAATAATGAAACATACAGCAGCAGGCTATCCCGCTGCTGTATGTTTATTTGCTGTAGATAAAAACATTTTTATATGCGCTGTGTCTTACGCCATATTCCCAGAGCTTCAGCTTCCCTGATAAGCTCATCACGAAAGTCGGGATGGGCAATATTAATTAAGGCTTCAGCCCGTTCCCAGGTGCTCTTCCCTTTAAGATAGGCGGTACCGTATTCGGTAACTATGATATGGGCAGCGGTGCGTGGACAGGTGGCAATGGCTCCTGTTCTCAGTACCGGTTTGATGCGCGAATCTACCACCCCGTTTTTATCGGTATAGGTGGAGGAGAGGCAGGTTAAACTTTTGCCGCCTTTAGAATGATAAGCACCTTCAACAAAATCCAGCTGGCCCCCCGTGCCGCTAATGTGCTGGGTACCAATGGTTTCGGCACAGATTTGCCCAAATAAATCTACTTCCAGAGCCCCGTTAATGGCGATAAAACAATCATTAGCAGCGATGATATCGGGCTTATTTACATAGTTTACCGGGTAGGATATTGTTGCAGGGTTATCATCGACAAACTCATATAATTCCTGGCTGCCAAGAACAAAAGAAAAAACCTGCTTGTAGCGATCGATTTGCTTTCTGGCGCCGGTTATTTTTCCCTGCCGGCACATTTCTAAATAAGCATCACCATACAGTTCCGTATGTACGCCCAAGTCTTTCAGGTCCGATTGGGCTATCAGTAAACCTACTGCATTGGGGGTTCCCCCTATACCAAGCTGTATACAATCCCCATCTTCTAAATAGTCCATTACCAGAGAGGCTATTTTCCAATCTGCCGCCGAAGGAGAACGAACGGGCAGGGTAGGTACAGGAGGATTGGAGGATTCGCACACGATATCTACCTGGTTAATGTGTATACTTTCGTGTAGCCCTCCCAGTACCCGGGGGACGTTATGATTCACCTCTACGATTACAGTCTTAGCTTTTTCAACACAGGCCCAGGTAGCAGCATTCGCGGCTCCTATGTTAAACCACCCGTGCCTATCCATGGGTGCGGCTGTTAGCATGAAAACATCGCTGTGGTTATCCATAATCATTTGTGGAAGTTCATGAAACTTCATGGGGATATAATAGGCCACGGCCTGGCGGGATAATTTGCGATCAATACCACTGAAATGCCAGGAATTCCAACATAAATGTTCTCCCTGTGGATCAGCTTTCAGGCAGTGATGAGGGCCTACATCAAGAATAGAACGAATTTTTACATCTTCCAGTTCGTTTTTTCTTTTAGCTAGGGCTTTTTCGAGCTCTATTGGGGCGCATACACCCAGGGAAAAGTCTACCCAATCTCCTGAATTGACTACCTGAACAGCTTCTTCTATGGTAGCTTTTTTTTGTTCATATTCACTTAACCAGTGTTTTCGATTCAAACCAATTGAACTCCTTTCTATCTTATCTTTTCTTCTTAATCATAATTTACCATAATATTGAAAAAACCACAGCTTTTCCAAGACATAGTCCGGCATTTTCCCTTAAGTATTACTAAACTTAAACTATAAAACTTGATTTTTCCCCCCAAGATCTATTGAATAAAATATCATAACACTGATTTATTTACTATATCCCATAAAAATCGGGGGTGAAATATTGGATTTGGAGCGCCGTTATCTGGCTGCTATTGGTATCTTTCTTTTACTGCTGAGTTTTGGCATAGGCTACAAATATAGTAGCTGGAAAATGCAGGGCCAGGAGGGAGAAGTGCTCAGTTTACAGGAAGAAGAACTGCAGGAGAAAGATCAATCGGAAGCGGGTAAAATTGAAGTCTATATTACCGGGGAAGTTTCTAAACCCGGGGTGTACACCATGAAGGAAGGAGACCGGGTTCATAAGCTGATTGATCTGGCTATGCCTACGGAAAAAGCAGATTTGGCTATGATTAATCTGGCGCGTCGTCTGGCGGATGAAGAAGCCATTATTGTGCCAGCCAGGGGAGAAGCAGGACAAATCATGCCAGGTGATGCGGCCCAATCTTCGGCAGCCATGATGGGTGCTGATACGGGTAAGATAAATATTAATACGGCATCAGCAGCGGAAATGAGTGAGCATCTGCCCGGAATTGGTCCCAAGTTAGCTGAACGTATTGTCGATTATCGCACCCGGAATGGAGGTTTCAAAAATATTGAACAAATATGCGAAGTAAGCGGTATTGGGGAAAAGCGCTATGAACAGATCAAAGATTTGATCTGTGTACGGTAAGGTATTATGACCAGTCAGCTATGGGTATGCAGCGCATTATTGTTTGCCGCCGGGATAGCATTGGCGCAAAAAGGCCTGCTATTTTTTTTAATCCTGCCCCTCTTGCTTCTATTGGGCATCAAGGAATTATTCCCCCGATGCTTGTTGATTATCGTCTTTCTTCTAGGTGGTCTGTATAGTTATCTGCTCATTCCGGAGATTCCATCCCTGAAATCAGTGAATCAGTTTACAGTAGAAGGCAAAGTTTGTAGTCCGGTGCAGGTAGAAGATAATAAGACCACCTTTCTTCTGCGCAGCGATACCGGGGAAAAGCAGCTTAAAAAAATACGTGTGATCTGCTATTTTCCGGTACAGTTAAGCCCCGGGGATACGGTTCGCCTTCGCGCTTCACTGAAACCCATTCCTGTTGCCGGGAATCCAGGTGCCTTTAACTACCGTGAATACATGGCATTTCAGGGCGTTTATTATAACTGTACGGTTAAAAAATCTACTCAGCTGGAACTGCTTGCTCCCGGCAGAGGGCCTTCTGCTTACCTAGCTAGAATACGAAGTAACAGTGAAAAAGCAATAGAAGAGGCGCTTAGTTCTGAGGAAGCAGCTGTTTTACAAGCTATGCTTTTTGGCAAACGGCAGGAATTGAGTGAGGAGCAGTATGATGATTTTCAAAAACTGGGCATTGTCCATTTATTTGCTGTTTCTGGCTTGCATGCGGGTTTTTTGTTGTTATTGTTAGCATGGCTGGGCCGTTTGCTGGGCTGGTCACCAGCACTGCAGTTCTGGGTGGGTACTTTTTCTCTGCTGGCTTATGGAACCATGGTGGGCTGGCCGGTTTCAATGATGCGGGCTGCTCTGATGGGAGTCCTGGGACTATTAGCCTATTATACCGGGCGGGAGAATCAACTAATCACCGCCCTGGCTATAGCTGGTTTTACGGTTTTACTGGTTCGCCCGGCCGCTCTTTTTACGGCTGGTTTTCAATTATCCTTTGCCGCCACCTGGGGTCTGGTGTATCTCTATCCGCGTATTAGAGAACGCTTTCCGGATCCCGGCAGGTGGCTGGATCTTATCCTGCTGCCCCTGTGTGCTGAATTGGCGGTTCTTCCTATCATTCTATATCATTTCTATTTAATCAGTCCGGTGAGCATTATCAGTAATATTCTGGTCTCTTATCTGGCCTGTTTTGCTGTTATTATGGGCTTTATAGCCCTGTTTGTCAGCCAGTTTCTACCCGGCCTGGCGGCTTTCTTTCTTTACCCTGCGGGCTTCAGTATTGAACTTATTCTCAGCCTAGTAGAGGGCTTAAAAAAGATTCCGGGCGCTTATTATTATCCAGGAGATCCAGGCCTGTTACCTATTGTCTATTTTTTAGCTCTGGTGTGTTTCCTTTTGTGGTTGAATAAGCGCTTGCCGCGGCAGGCTTTGTGGGCGGCTGGAGCCCTGAGTCTTGTTTTTGTACTGGGTTTGCTGCTTCCCTTTCAATGGGAGAATCGGGGCAAAATTGAACTGACCGTGATTGATGTCGGTCAGGGGGATGCCATTCTAATAAAAAGCCCTCAGGGTCGTTTAATATTAATTGATGGTGGGGGGAGTTCTTTCTATGATGTCGCCGACAGCACCCTGATACCTTATTTGCGGTATCGCGGTATAAGCAAAATCGATTATCTGATCAACACTCATCCGGATATAGATCATTTACAGGGTCTGGAAAGGGTGGCGGGTGAAATTCATTGCGGTTCCCTGCTGGTGCCCGCCAGCCTGGCGGAGGATGATGTTTACCAAACCATCAGACAAGCGGCTCCTCATATGTCGGTACTGCCAGTTAAAAAAGGAGATCGACTGCGCTTTGCGGATGGTATGACGCTGGAAATAATCTATGCTGGCGGTCCGGAGACTGCTTTTAAAAGCTGGAATGATCATTCCCTGCTTATACGTTTAGAATTCAAGCACTTTTCAGCTTTATTAACCGGGGATCTGGAAATGGATGCTTTGCGCAGCGTAAAAAAGACAGATTACCATCCCTGTACCCTGGTTAAAGTACCGCATCACGGTAGTAGAGGTTCTCTATTGCCAGAGCTCTATCAAGAAACCCGCCCCCTGTATGCGGCAATTTCTGCAGGTTATAACAATCAATTTGGTCATCCGCACCCGGAGGTGCTCGATTTTTTGGAGGAAATGGATATCAACATTGTTCGTACCGATCAGGACGGGGCCATCTCTTTTATTAGTGATGGAAACCACCTGCAGGTTTTTCGCACCCTATCCTCAGGAAGATAATACCTTTATTCAAGTGTCAAGACTATTTACCCCTTTTCTGACATAGCCATAAACAGGAAAGGGGCGATCAAGATAGAGCTTCGACTGGGTAACGAGGCCATAGGGAAATTATTACTCCGGCTTTCCCTGCCACCTATTAGTGGGATGGTGATTTTCTCTATTCTCAGCCTGGTTGATACTTTCTTTATTGCTCAGCTCGGATCTGCTGCCCTGGCAGCCTTAACCCTGTGTATTCCCATTGAAATTTTGCTCGTTTCCTGCGGCACGGCCACTGGTATCGGACTGGCATCGCTAATTGCTCGTATGCTGGGAAGGGGGGAGGTAGCAGCCGCTGATAATGCTGCTTGGCATGGTTTGGTTATTTCCAGCATATATGGGGTATTTTTTGCCTGGGTCGGGCTCTTATGTATTGATGAGCTCCTGCTATTGTTCGGTTGTTCGGTGGAGCTCTTTTCTTTAAGTAAGGAATACCTGGAAGTGATCTTCTGGGGCGCGATTTTCATTTTCATATCGGATATTGCGGAGTCTATCGTTCAGGGCGAAGGGAATACCATGCTTCCAACCATTACGGCCCTGGCTACTATTTCCTGTAATGTTTTGCTGGATCCTATTCTTATTTTTGGTTGGGGAACCATCCCGGCTATGGGTATGAAGGGTGCAGCCCTAGCCACTATTCTGGCAGAGGCAGCCGGTGTTGTTTTCATCTTCTCCATTATCTGGTGCCGGCCCTCCATTTTAAGCTGGTCCCTGGCTCATTTTCGCCCCTCCCTGCGCATTCTAATCGCGATCTATAAGGTGGGGCTTCCTTCTTTAGTTATGGAATGTATTAGCGTGCTGGTTATGATTGTGCTTAATAAAATTCTAATCGGCTTTAGTTACACAGCGGTGGCAGCAATGGGTGTTTTCATGCGTATTCGTGCCTTTTTCTACATGCCGGTACACGGTCTGGCACAGGGGGTGATGCCCATTGTTGGTTTTGCCTACGGAGCAAGAAATTATGATCGGGTTAAGGAGACCATGATGAAAGCCTCGGTGCTTTCTTTTCTAATGCTCCTGATAGGCTGGTATTTTATGCAGTATCATTCTACATGGATGCTGGGTTTTTTTGCAGAAGATCCTGCGCTCATTATGATGGGATTAAATTGTATGCAGCTTGGCTGTTTGGCACTGCCTTTGACGGGTCCGATTATTATTCTCTATACTGTTTTGCAGGCGGTGGGCAAAGGCATAACAGCTATGTGGCTATCTTTAATCAGGCAGGTCTTGTTTTTATTTCCGGCTCTGTTTATTCTGCCGGCTTTTTTCCAACTAAATGGGGTATGGTTAGCTATTTCTACCGCTGATTTTCTGGCTGCTTTGACAGCCCTGGTGATATTTATAAAGCTCTGGTTAGAGCTTACCCCACGCCGTTCTTTTACCATGTTGATGCTCTTAAGAAGGGACCATTTCTGGGCAAGAATGAAAGCCTGGCTGCGTTGGTCGCAGTGAAATAGCTTTTTCTATTTCTGCTGGCTGTATGGGGGCGGAAGGTTTAGAGCCGGTGCAGGTATAGGTGTAACTAAGCTTGCAACAAAGCAAGCTGTATTTTATGTAACCAATAATAAAGCTCTGGCAGGGCTTTACTGTTTTCGATAATAATAGACTTTACCGTTATCCAGGCTGTACTCCAGTTCTCCCTGATTAAGGAGATAGGTCAGCATAGCTGCCGTAGTAGACAGGGAAAAATAGTACTGCGTAAAGTCCATATTCAGTTCTCTTAAAATACATATTTCTTCCAGCAGCTCTTCTCTGCTTTTAGGCTGCAGCAGTAATTCCAGACATAGCTCCAGACATTCATCAAGCTGCTGGCGATTAGCTGCAATCAAAGGCTGTAAATCATCAGCGGTATAAATCTGGTCCGCATGTCCCAGCACGAAGTAATCGTAATCCAATTCAACCATTTTTTGATAGCTTTGCAGCTGGGCTTCAATGTCATAGAGAAAAGGGAATTTGTATTTTTCCATAATTTCTTCACTGAAGAGGGCATCGGCCAGGAAAAAAACACGATCCCGGGTACCCAGTCCCATAAGCCCGGGCGAATGCCCGGGCAGGGCAATCAGTTCGAAGCGTTCATCATTAATCTTTACTTCTCCGGCGGACAGTTCGTCTTCTAGCTGCAGTTTTTGTGTATGGTGGAAGTGTTTGGCCAGTTCATGGGGAGGATGTCCTCCATATATGCACATTGAAAACAGCTGCTCATTTTCCAGGAATACTTTTTCCCCGGCTGAAGCATAAAAGAGACTGCCGGGGTATTGCTCATGAAAATAGGAGTATCCACCACTATGGTCAATATGATGGTGGGTATGAAAAATGTATTTAATGCGTAAAGATTCATTTTGTAGTGCCTGATCAATTTTTCGTGCCTGCTGCCTATTATTCCCGCAATCGATCAGCAGGGTATATTTGTCTTTAAATTGGTAAACGCCAATATTAGTTGGTGCAGGCAGATAATAGCTGTTGCCGTTAATTTTCTTTAATTTCATGATGGAGCCTCCCGGGTTAAATGTGGTCATGCCTCTTCCAGTATACCACGAGCCGCGATAACGCCTGAAACACTGGCCTGAATAAGGCCGCGGCTAACTCCTGCTCCGTCACCTATGGCACGCAGCCCCTTAATTGGTGTATTAAACGTTGAATCCAGCTGAGTTCGCGCTGAGTAGAATTTAGTCTCGATGCCATACAAAAGCGTATGATCGGAAGCAACGCCAGGTATGGCCAGATCCAGGGCTTCGATACATTCGCGGATACCTACCATGAAACGATGGGGTAGAACCAGGGAGAGATCACCAGGTACTGCAGCAGTAAGGGTGGGCTCTACCACCCCTTTTTCGATTCTTCCTGGAGTCGAGCGGCGTCCCCGTTTTAAATCTCCATAACGCTGAACAATGATCCCTCCACTTAGCATATTGGCCAGGCTGGCTATATAACGACCATAAACAATGGGCTGATCAAAAGGTTCAGTAAATTCCTGACTAAGTAAGAGGGCGAAATTGGTATTGGGGCTTTTGCTGTTGGCATAAGAGTGTCCATTTAC
>DUSB01000198.1 GCA_012840625.1 Syntrophomonadaceae bacterium | reverse complement strand
GATTAACTGGTTGAAGCAGTACGGAATTGTTCTTCTAACTGCTTTTTAGCGGGGAGATGAGCCGGCTCAAGGTACACCTAGTCATCATCTTATGAAGGGGCTGCCCTGCCAGTCTAATGCCGTATTTCTTTTCCAGGACGAATTTTTAGCTGTTTCTACAGCCAGGATAATTGATTATTTTGCCTGCCGTATCTCCTGTTTCTCATATAAGCAGCATGAGATGATGTGATAACAGGTTTTTTTTCCTTTACTGACATCTTACTTTTCCCCTCCTGTTTTTACTTTCTATTTAAATTCTGCAGTACTGCCAATCTGTCCTTAACAATTGAATAAAAGGGCGGGTACCGGGTTAATACTAATAGGGATTTATACTATATAAACAAAGGAAGAATTAGATGCTTTTAACAGTGATCCGTACCCTGATCTTATTTGTGGCAGTACTTATACTGCTCCGGGTCATGGGAAAAAGGCAGATTGGCGAAATACAACCCTATGAGCTGGTTGTTATCATAATGATTTCAGAATTGGCCGCTATTCCCATGGAAAATACCGGGGTTCCAATTTTAAACGGCTTAATCCCCATTTTTGTCCTGGTGGCTGCCCAGGTGACCCTATCTTACATATCCTTAAAGAGTTCCAAAGCGCGGGGGGTGATCTGCGGCAGACCGAGCATTGTAATTGAGAATGCTGTGATTAACGAAGATGAATTGCGTCGGCTGCGCTATAACATTAATGACCTGCTGGAACAGCTGCGGGCCAAAGATGTTTTTGATATTTCTGATGTAGAGTTTGCTATTTTAGAGACCAGTGGACAGATCAGTGTAATTCTTAAATCACAAAAGAGGCCTGTACAGCCGGCAGATCTGGGTATTGAAACTCCTTTTGAGGGTTTGCCGCTGACCTTGATCATTGATGGACGCCTGATTGAAGAGAATTTAGTCAAAGCCAATAAGACTGTGGGTTGGCTGCAGGACCGCCTGAACAAATCGGGGGTCAAGCGTATACAGGATGTCTTGCTGGCCAGTCTTGACAGCCACGGAGAATTGTACTATCAGCTTAAAGATAAGGTTAAAAAGAATTAAGGAGTACAGCTAGTATGAGATTATTGGGAACTTTGGCGGTACTGATGGCTTGCATTATTGGCACAGGTTTTTGGCTTGGTTGTTCGCTGGAAACATCGGCGGATAAGCTCAGTTATCAGATTGATAAGGTGAACGCTGAAATCAAAAGAGATTGCTGGGAAGCAGCCGTGGAGGAAAATGCAAAGCTGGAGCAAGCCTGGAATGGAGAAGCCAAGTGGTGGCCTATTTTTCTTGATCATCAGGAGATGGATAATATAGAGTTTTGCATGGCTAGATTAAAAGGATATATTAACGGTCAGGATTATTCACTTTCGGTGGGACAGCTGTCGGAATTAAAATTGATGATTCAGCATATTCCAGAAAAGGAAGCTGTAAATTTGAAAAATATTCTGTAGTCATGTAAACTTACAAGATAGCCAAAAAAGTGGTTAAGGGCTTCGCCTTTTTTATTATCGGGGGAAGCTTCTTTCCCTTTTCTGGGATCTAAAAAGCGATTTCTATTAACGGAGATCGCTATGTTTTTGTGCAGATCAATCAAAAAGTAGGTTTTTTAAAAAAGTTTATTTTTACCGCAAAGTAAGTTAGAATTCTTATTGTAAGATTTCTAACTATATTTAAGTCAAGGGGTTTTGAGTGATGGATCAAGAAGAAGCACGGGAATTACATGTACTATTGTTTGCCTTTCTGGGCATGTTCCACGAAAAATTTCTTCTTACCTTTCGGAAGGAGAATAAATTTCCTGCCAATATAAAAAAGAATCAGGGTAAGATTCTTAATATGCTTTATCATAGTGATAAGCTGACCTCTACCGAACTGGGCCGGAGGCTGGATATTGAGAAAGGTAGCCTTACTAGCATGATCGACCAGCTGGAAGAGATGGAATTGGTGGTACGATCGCTAGATCCTGATGATCGAAGGAAATTTTTATTATCACTCAGTCCGGCTGGAAGACAGGAGATGGATAAGATGATGGATAAATACACTGAAAATCTAATAGAATTATTTGCTGATGTTATTCCACAAGAGCAAGAGCAATTTTTTACCAGTTTGCGATATGTAGTTGAATTCATGAACAGATTGTAAAAGGGGATTTATCATGGATCATTCGGAACAAATGCGGGACCAGAAAGTGGGGCGCCTGCTGTGGACCTTTTCTCTTCCTACCATTGTAGGGATGATGGTGAACTCACTTTATAATATTGTCGATAGAATTTTTGTTGGCCGTGGTATAGGCTCTATTGCTATTGCTGCCACTACGGTTGCCTTTCCCATTATGATTATTTTAATGGCGGTTTCTCTTCTTATTGGTGTGGGGGCTACGGCTCTGATTTCCATTTACCTGGGTGAACAGAAAAAGGAAGAAGCGGAAAGGGTAGTCGGCAACGCAGTAGCCATGTTAATTCTTTTACCGGCTATTTTTACCATCCTGTTTTTAATGTATACGGAGCCGATTTTATTTATTTTTGGCGCCAGTGAGGAAGTGCTTCCTTATGCCCGGGATTTCCTTCAGATTATTATGCTGGGATCCGTTTTTGGTTCTCTGAGTATGGGAATGAATAACTTTATACGTGCGGAGGGCAATCCCAAGATGGCTATGTATACACAGCTTCTGGGTGGTGGCATTAATGTGGTTCTTAACTATGTGGCCATATTTATTCTGGGCTGGGGAATTAAAGGTTCAGCGCTGGCAACCGTGATTTCACAGTTTTGTTCCCTGCTCTGGGTATTAAGTTATTTCTTTTCTGACCGAAGTCTGGTGAAAATCAAAATTGTCAACATGAAACTGGAGGGCCCTATCTTAAGGAGTATTATAGCGATAGGTTTTGCTCCCTGTGCCATGCAGCTGGCGAACAGTTTGCAGCATCTAATACTAAATAAAACCCTGATGACTTATGGAGGGGATATGGCTCTTTCGGCCATCGGCATTATGATGAGCATTGTTACGGTTGTCTTTATGCCGATACTGGGACTGAGTCAGGGAGCACAGCCTATTATAGGTTATAACTATGGTGCACAGCAATATAAGCGGGTCAAAGAAACGTTAAAAATCGCTATTATTTCCGGTACCTGTATTGCTCTTGCCGGATTTATAATGATCAGGGTTTGGCCGGCTCAAGTTGTAAGTTTATTCTGCAAGGATGATATAGCCCTGATACAATTGACATCTAATGCTATGCTGATTTATTTTGCTGCCTTTCCGCTGGTGGGTTTTCAGGTTATCTGCTCTAACTATTTCCAGGCGGTCAATAAAGCCTTGAAATCTGCCATTCTAAGTCTGTCACGGCAGATATTGATTTTTATTCCGCTGCTCTTAATCCTGCCCCGTTATTGGGGGATTAAAGGTGTATGGTGGAGTGCGCCCATATCAGATTTGCTGGCTGCTATGTTAACTGCGATTTTCATTTATGTTGAAATCAAAAACCTGGGCCGGGAGCCGACTCCAACTTCAGAGCAAGTGCCCGAGTTTTCAGCTTTAAAGCCTTGAGCCTGAAAGGCAAGACACGGGGATGGTCCGAACGAGACACGGGG
>DUSB01000020.1 GCA_012840625.1 Syntrophomonadaceae bacterium | reverse complement strand
TGTGTGGCCAGAATGCATGAATTAAGCAATGCCTCCCCCATCTGTATGAAATGCGGCAAGTATATTGAAGAGGGAGAAACTCTATGCGGTGATTGTCAACAGCGCCCCCCGGCCTTTGAAATTGCCCGGGCGGTAGGGCCCTATGAAGAAGGGTTTCGCATTGCCACCAAAGTGCTGAAATTTTTAGGCCGTAAAAGCCTAGCAGTGCCGATGGGGCATATGATGACCAAAGTAGTAAAAGAAGAACCGGCCTTCTGGCCCATTGATGTTATTGTGCCGGTGCCCATTTCCAGGGGCAGTAAACGGCAGCGCGGCTTTAACCAGAGTGAACTCCTAGCTCGCCAGCTCAGTAAAGAACTTAAAATTCCTATGCGTCCTCACGCCATGTACCGCATCAAAGAAACACCGGCCCAGAAAGAGTTAACCCGGGAAGAACGGGAAAAAAATCTGCTCTGTGCCTTTGAGATTCGCAATTCGCGCCTTGTTTACGGTAAGAAGGTCCTGCTGGTGGACGATGTATATACTACCGGATCAACCGGCAGGGAATGTACCCGGGTTCTGCTGGGAGCCGGTGCCGAAAAAGTCAACATTATTACCTGGGCTACCGGGCGGGGATTTTAATTTTCCCCGCTTGCTTTTCTGCTTTATCCAATGATTTTTTCCAGAAATTTAATCCTTGTGGTAAAATGGGAGTGACATTATGATTCAGGACTACTTGTTCATCAACCACACAGGGATTGGGGAGGGATAGCATGAATGCAAACTTACGAAATTGCCCGCAGTGTGGCAGGCTTTTTGCTTATTCAGGACGCAATCTTTGTCAGCGCTGTCTTCGCGCTGAGGAAGATGAATATATGGTGGTGCGCCGTTATGTGCGGGACCATCCCGGAGCCAGTATTTTTGAAGTTTCTGACGAGACCGGTGTTGAAGAAGAAAAGATTTTGCAGTTCTTACGGGATGGTCGTCTTGAAGCCCGTGGACTGAAACAATTACTGGAATGTGAGCGCTGCGGTAAAAAAATCAGTGCTGGCACATATTGTGAAGACTGCCTTAAAGCCATGGACGCCGAATTACGGAGCGTGGTAAGGGGTAGCAAAAAACGGGAACCCGAGCCTGAAGAGCCAGCCCCCCGTACCCGGGAAAAAATGTATATACGTTCCGATAATAAACCACAGCTCTAGAAAAAAGCGCCCCGGCATAGGACTTTAGCCCTAAAATGAATAAAAAAATGAAAGAAGTGCTTGATAACTATTAAGTATCTTCTTTTTTTTTGCGAAATAGTATAGTAGGAGAAAAATTAAATATTAAACCTCAAGGAGGTTAGGTGATAGAGATGATTATCTCTCGCAGTCAGGTGCAGAACCTGCTTAAAATTTATCAAAGTGACTTGAAGAAAGTAGAACAGATGAAGGAGACCAAGCCCGCTTCATCTGCCCGGGATAGTCTGGCCATTTCTCAGGACAGCAGGGTCAAACAAAAAGCCCTGCAGGCAATTCAGCAGACCCCTGATATCCGTACTGAACGGGTGGAAAGCTTAAAAGAGCAGATTTCCACCGGCAGCTACGAAGTGAAATCAGAAGAAGTGGCGGAGAAAATGATTGCCCGCGCCATTATCGATTATCTGGTGTAGCCACCCAATAAGGATCGCTGGGCACCATGCCGGAGTCCGCCTCTACAAGCAGCGCGGGATGCTTTCAGCAAAGCTGTATGCAAACAGAGAGTAGGGAGAACATTGCAGACAAAGATTCAAGCTTTAACTGATTATCTTGCCCAACAGAATGATATTCTGCAACAGCTAATTCAAGTGGCTGAAGAAAAAAGGCATTCCATCATTGTTGGGCAGGTAGAAGAATTAGATCAATGTTTACGTCAGGAGAACAGTCTGCTTTCCAGGCTGGAACGATTGGAAGCAGCTCGTTTTACTCTGCAGCAGGACATGGCTGCCCGCTTGAACATACCGGTGAAAGAAATCACCGCCAGCTTTTTGCTGCAGTGGACGGGTGAACATTTTCCTGCCCTGGTTCCGGTGCTGGAAAAAGAATTGGATCGCCTGCAGAGTTCGCTCAGCCGCCTGCAGGAGCAGACCCGGGAAAACAGTGAACTGCTGAAACAATCATTACATTATATAGATGAAATGTATTATCTTCTCAATCCAGAGGACAGCACTGGCGTCTATTCCGAGCAAGGCACCACTGAAGAAGCCGGCAAAAACATCCGCATTATAGATAAAAAAGCCTAGGGAATAGATAGCAACTAACGCATTTATGAATAATAAAGATTTAAAATTCAGCACCGCTCATAGCGGATCAGCGTCTAAAAAGGATCTAGATATAAATCTACTTGAATAACCAGGGAAGCATAATTTCGATAAATGATCTTAGCCTAATACCAAAAAAGGTCAGTGTAAATCCAATAAATCAGTGTTATCAGTGTCAAAAAAATAGACCCCATTGTTTACTACTCAACAAAGTGAGGTATTTTATGAATATTTTTGGAGGTCTGGAGATTGGCAAGCGCTCCATTATGACCCAGCAATCAGCCCTGAATGTAACCGGACATAACATAGCCAATGTCAATACCCCTGGCTACAGCCGCCAGAGTGCCAACATGGTTACCAGCACCCCCTGGCATACCCCCATGCTGACCGGTAATACAAAAGTGGGTCAATTCGGTACTGGGGTAGATGTAGCCAGCATCGATCGCCTGCGGGATCGTTTTCTGGATGAACAGATCCGCCACGAAAACCGCACCTGCGGTTACTGGGTCTCTATGCAGGAAAACCTGGCTCGCATTGAAGTGATCTTGAATGAACCCTCCCAGAATGGCTTGCGCGGAGTCATGGATCAATTCTGGGAATCCTGGCAGGATCTGAGTGCTCATCCCGAAAGTGAAGCGGTTCGTTCTGTTGTGGTTCAGCGGGGTATGGCTATGTCGGAAGCCTTCAACCATACCCACCGGCAATTAAAAGAACTGCGCGAAGATGTCAATGCCGGTGTCGCCGTTAAAGTCGATGAGATAAATTCCATCGCCCAGCAGATCTGCGATCTGAACAAACAGATACTGTCTATATCCGTGGCTGGCAAAGAACCCAACGATCTTTTAGATAAAAGAGATCTGCTCCTGGATCAGCTGAGCCAGATCGTTAATATAAATGTTTATGAACAGAAAAACGCTGTTGATGAAAGCACCGGTACCGTCAAACGATTCAGCGGCATGATAACTGTCCAGTTAGGAGGACGGTCCCTGATACAGGGAGCTGAATACAATAAACTGGATACCCGGGAAGACAGTCAAGGTATGCATATGGTGGTCTGGGCAGATACCAAAACCAAAGCCAGCATTGAGGGCGGCGAGTTGCGCGGACTGCTGGATATCAGGGGAAGAACAGAATATGAAAGTGAGCCATCCGCATACAAAGAAATCATTCCTAATATGCTGGATGACCTGAATAAACTGGCTAAAACCATCGTGATTCAGACTAATAAACTGCACCGCAGCGGGTACAGTTTAAACAACGATAGCATCTACCCGGATGGGAGCAATTTCTTCCAACAACCGCTTAATCTGGATGATGATACCCTTAACTGGGCTGAATATATGCAGTTAAGTGGGGTTATTGTCAATGATCCCAAAAACATTGCCGCTGCCTCCCAGCCTACCTGGGTTATAGAAGCAGGCAATCCTGATCCCATTAAGGGTAACTTTGGTGACGGTAGCATTGCCCTCAAAATTGCTCAGCTCAAGCATAATTTAAATGACAGCGGGTGGTGGAATATTGATGCGGATGAAGTTGATTTAACTGCTAATTCTTTTACTTACAGGATAAGTATAGATGATGGTACCAATTTCATCGATATAGAAGTTCAGAACCCGGCCAACGATCCTATTAAAAATATGTACGATCTGGGTCTGGCAGTACAAAAAGCCATCGATGAAAAACCGGATCTGGAAGGTAAGATCATGGTGCGATGCAGCGGAAACAAGCTGACCTTTTATTCAAACAGCAGTTTTATATTAGAAAAAACAGTAGACGGTACGATTCAAAATGTTGAGGCGGTTGAAGGGGGTAATATGCTCAAACATGTAACCAGCGATGACTTCTGGCGCTCCATCTGTGCCGATTTGGGAGTAATCAGCCAGGAAGCTACCCGCATGGCCGAAAATCAGGATCGGCTCCTGGGGCAGCTGGACAACAAGCGTCAATCCCTTTCTGGGGTTTCCCTGGACGAAGAATTGACTAATTTAATCCGCTTTCAGCATGCCTACAATGCAGCATCGCGCTTCATCACCACCATTGATGAACAGATTGATGTGATTGTAAACCGCATGGGATTGGTAGGGAGGTAATATCTGATGCGTGTAACCAATAACATGATAGTCAATGACCTGCGGCGCAACCTTAACAATAATATGCGCGCCATGGATAACTGGAACCGGCAGCTTTCCACCACCAGGAAATTAAATAAACCCTCAGATAATCCGGCCGATCTGGTTAAAGCCATGCGGTTGCGTACTAACTTGGTAGAAGGGGAACAATATATACGCAACATCGGCGAAGCCATTAACTTTATGGAAACCACCGATGCCGCCCTGAACGATATTAGCAGTATTCTTCAGCGGGTACGTGATTTAACCGTTAAAGCAGCCAACGGCACCAATGATGATAGAGCTCGTCAAGCCATTGCCGATGAAATAGGAGAACTTAACAAGCAGATACAGATGATTGCTAACAGCACCTATGGTACCAAGCATATTTTTGCCGGCACCAATGTTACCGAAAAACCACTGCAGCAGGATGACAGCGGTAAATTTATCTGGAAGGGCAACAATGAAGCCTTTGAAATGGAAATCGCTGTCGGGGCAAAATTTTGCATGAACCTTACCAACGGAGGCATGCAGAACTTTTTTATGGAAAATGACGCTCCTGATGATGTAGCAACTGACAAAGGTATCTTTGGCATTTTAACTAAATTAGAAAGCGATATCCGTAACGTTAATAATGGTGATGATCTAGAAAAAATTAGTCAGACCCTCGATGCTCTGGACGAAAAAATCGATGTACTCCTAACGGCCCGTGCCAGCATTGGTGCCAGGGTCAACCGTCTGGAGCTGCAGCAGAACCGTCTGCAGGATACCAAGCTCTCTTTTACCAGCCTGCTTTCCCAAGCTGAAGATGCCGATATGGCTGAGGTAATCATGCAGCTCAAAATGCAGGAAAACGTATTTCGTGCCTCTTTGGGTGCTGGTGCTCGTATCATCCAACCCAGCCTTCTCGACTTCCTGAGGTAGGGGAGTATAGACACAGATTACACTGATTTATATGATTTACGCAGAAAGATCTTAACGTAATTAATATAAAAAATCAGTGTAAATCCATTAAATCACCCTACGGGTACTACTGATGCTCCCGTTGGTCGCTATTAATGTTGCTGTGTTATCAATGTCTAAGAAAAAGGAGGGCGGAAGGATGTTACAGATACGTATAGATCAGCAATTTGCTGCTCTGGGGCTCAATATCCAGAAACCCTTTCTCCAGCTTAAAACCACTCTCCCGGCTGTCGAACTGGACATTCAGCAACCCCGGCTGGAGATTCATTCTCCCCGGCCCAGAGTTTTTATAGACCAGCGCCAGTGTTTTGCCGATATGGATAAACGCACCCCGGAGGAATTCGGCCGCTATTATGCTGATTTAGCCCAGCAGAAAGGCCTGGAAGCCATTGGCACCATTGCCGCCGAAGGTGATTATCTGGCCAGCTGGGAGGAAGGCAATACCGTAGAAAATCTGGCTGCTGCTGCCATGGATACACCGCTTGACTTTAATGTTAAGGCTGTACCCCAGCAACCACCGAAAATAGACTGGGAACTTCATCCCATAGAATTCCATTTTAACCGGGGAAATGTAGACTTACAGCTGCATAGAGGAGCGATCGATAGCCAGTTCCAGTGGGGCCGCGTCAACCCCTATATCGAACAGCAGAACTACCTTAAAATCTCCTGGTATGATCCCCAACTCAACCGCACCATATGAAAGGGATTAGATAAAAAGAATAGACACAGATCCCACTGATTTACTGGATTTACACAGATCTTTTTAAAAAATCAATAAGTCACCAGAAATAATCAGTGTAAATCTATCGAATCAGTGTTATCAGTATCAAATAAAAGGGAGCAGAAGTAGACTACATAAATAATCAGGATAAGCATAATACGAAATAGCATCCTTAACCACCAGAAAAAATCAGTGTAAATCCATTAAATCACCCTACGGGTACTACTGATGCTCCCGTTGGTCGCTATTAATGTTGCTGTGTTATCAGTGTCTAAACTCATAAGGGAGGATTTTCATGCAAATACAAACTGCTGTTTTCGGCGAAATAAGCATTTCCGAAGCCGATGTCATTCATTTTCCCGAAGGTCTGCCGGCTTTCGAGGAGGAAAAGGAATTCATCCTTATCCCTCTGGATGAAGAGAGTCCCTTTTTTTATCTGCAGTCAGCCCAAACACCTGATGTCTGCCTTTTGACTGCCGATCCCTTTATCTTTTTCCCTTCTTTTCAGGTGGAACTGCCGGAAGAAATTCTTGAGCAGCTCGAGATCGATAAAGAAAAGCCCCCCCTGATCGTATTAACCGTACTGACGGTACCTGAAGATTTTAAAAAAGCAAGCGCTAATCTCATGGCGCCTCTGATTATAAATATTGAGAAAAAAATAGGACTTCAGTTTATTCCCGTAAAAACCGATTATAAAACTAAGCACCCTCTCTTCTCGCAGGAGAAAACCGTTGCAGGGGAGGGGAAATAATATGCTGGTTTTAAGTCGTAATATAGGTGAAAGCATTATCATCGGCGACCATATAGAAATTAGTGTACTGGACGTACAGGGTGACACCATCAAGCTGGGCATCGAAGCCCCCCGTTCCCTCAGCGTCCATCGCAAAGAAGTCTATGATGAGATACAGGCAGCCAATCGGGAGGCCAGCAAACACCTCCCCACCGCCGAACAACTAATAAAGTTAAGGCATAAACAGGAATGATGTGTTTGGATGCAGAATGACGCTGAAAAATATGAATAACGCTGCATTAATTTTTTCAAAAAACCTTAAGTTTTCATAAAAACATCAGCCTAAATCAGCGTCAAAAAATCAACCCTTACCGAAAGGAGGCCATTCCATGAACTCCATCGACCGTATCCGCTTTGGCGGTATTGCCAGCGGTATGGATACCGAGAACATCATTAAAAACCTCATGCGTATTGAACAAATGAAAGTCGACCGCCAGTTCCAGCAGAAAACCCTTCTGGAATGGAAGCGCGACGACTATCGCAGTATTAATAACAGTTTGAGAACTTTCCGCGAGCAAAACGTATTTAACCTCAAGCTCCAGGGAACTTTCCAGGCCAAAACAGTGAGCTCCTCAGACGAAACAATTCTTACAGCCACTGCCGCAGCCAACACCCTGGAGGGAACCTACAAGATCAATGTTCTTCAAACTGCCAGCGCCGCTACTGCCCAATCATCGGCAGCAATAAGCGGACCAATCGGCAGCGGCAGCTTCACCATCCAGGGGAACGATGATGTAGAATCGCAGGCCACTATTGCAGTTACAGATAGCGATACCGTCCAAAGTATCGCTGCCAAAATCAACGAGCAGTCAGGTAAAACCGGTATCCGCGCCATGTATGACGAAAACGTCGGGCGCCTGTTCCTGATGTCCACCTCTACCGGGGCAGATAATTATATCAAGGTAGTAGACGATGCAGACAATATCCTGCAAAACCTCAATCTATATAATCCGACTGAACATGCTGACGGCGTATTATCTACGGGTACCAATGCCCAAATCCAGCTTAATAATGGAGAGATAATGGAATTTAGCTCCAACCAGATTAACCTAGTAGGCATAACCATGACCCTGAAGCAGGAGGGTAATGTTACCCTGACCGTGGGCAAAGACATTGATTCCGTGGTAGACCAGATTAAGTCTTTTGTTGAGCAGTATAATGCCATCATGGAAAACCTAGGTACCAAACTGGGCGAAAAACGCTACCGGGATTTTCCGCCCCTGACCGATGAGCAGAAAGATGCCATGAAGGAAAAAGAAATTGAAAAGTGGGAAGAAAAAGCCCGCAGCGGTCTTTTCCGGGCGGATCCTTTAATCAGTTCTATAAGCAGCAGCCTGCGCATGACTGTGGGCGATGCAGTAGAAACCGGTTCAAAATATAAAACATTAAGTTCCATCGGCATCACCACCTCGCCCGATTGGCGAGATCATGGCAAGCTTTACATCGATGAGAAACAGCTGCGTGCAGCCCTGACCGAGGATCTAGAAGGCGTTATGAAGATTTTTAACAATGACTCCGCAGATCCCAAAACCCAGGGTATCGCCCGTAAACTGGATGATATGCTGAAAGCCCAGATGGAATCCATCGCCAGCACCGCCGGAAGAACTGTTATCGGAGCTGATGAAAGCTATCTGGGTCGGGAAATCAGCCGGATGGATAAACGCCTGGAGGAAATGCAGAATCGCATGATTCGCATTGAAGAAGGCTACTGGGCCCAATTTACCGCCATGGAAAAAGCCCTGCAGCAGATGCAAAGCCAAGGCGACTGGCTCTACGCCCAGCTCAGCCAGATGCAGCGCTAAACACAGATTCTTTATTATTTTATAGTAGATAACGTAGCGGAGGCTTTACCCTGATGGGTATGCAGCAGCCTCCGTTTTCCTTACTCCCGAATCCTATCGCCTATATTGACTACCGTAGCGGAAGCGTTGCAATATGCCCGTAGCCCGTAGCGGAAGCGTTGCAATATGCCCGTAGCCCGTAGCGGA
>DUSB01000197.1 GCA_012840625.1 Syntrophomonadaceae bacterium | reverse complement strand
TGATCAGACAGGTGACAGGCCCGAGCAGCATTCATTAATCGGAGCCCAAATTCTTGAGGAAGCCGGGGTGGATGCGGAGATCGTTTATGCAGTTAAAGCGCATAATGACATACATGGTCTTCCGCGACCGAGCCTTCTTGACAAGGCACTTTATGCCGCTGACCCTGTTTCCGGTTTTATCATTGCTGCCACCCTGGTTCGTCCCGATAAAAACCTGCAGGAGGTAAAATTAAAATCGTTGAAAAAACGCTTTAAAGAGAAAGCATTTGCCCGGGGAGCCAATCGTGAACAAATGCAGAGTTGTTCCGAGTTGGGTTTAAATTTAGACGAATTTTTACAGATTTCCCTGGATAGTATGAAAAAAATTGCCTCCCAATTAGGGTTGGCCGGGCAGAAAATTGGAAATAATAATAATTATGGAAGTGATAAAACTGGAGGAATATACAATGGATCGTGAGAGTATTCTTGCTTATATGCGGCAGAAAAGCTATCGTCCCTTAGCATATAACGAGCTGGTACAGGCTTTGGAGCTGGATGAGGACGAAGAAATAAAATTTAGCAAACTGATAGGCCAACTGGAAAAAGAAGGGGATATTGTCCGTACCCGCAAGAATAAATACGGATTGCCGGAAATGATGAATTTATCCCGTGGCATCATAAAACTCAGTCAGCGCGGATATGGGATTCTTGTTCCCGATAATCCTGCCGAATCTGAGATTTTTGTTTATGGTCGGGACCTCAATGGAGCTATGCATGGCGATCGGGTGATGGTTCGTATCCATCAACGCTATACCTCCAATGGGAGACCCGAAGGTGAAGTAATTCGGGTGATAAATAGAGCGAATAAAGAACTGGTGGGGACCTTTGAAAAAGGCAAACACAGCAGCGTGGTCATCCCTGATGACGTTCGCCAGATCTATCCGATCTATGTCAAGCCTGGCAGCAAATTAAAAGTAAAAAATGGCGACAAAGTAGCGGTATCTATTACCAGCTGGCCGGATAAGAAAAAAAACCCAGAAGGGAAAATCACTCAGGTCTTTGGTAAAAAGGGTACACCGGGTATGGACGTACAGATTGTTATAAAGAAACATAATTTACGGGAAAAATTCCCGAGAGCGGTTCTGGATGAAGCCAAAGAATTAAACCAGCCGATCAGTGCAGAAGAAATCGCCAAACGCAGGGATCTCAGGGACCTTCGTATGGTAACTATTGATGGCGAAGATGCCAAAGATCTCGATGATGCGGTTTCAATAGAGCGTATTTCGCAAGGCTATCGTCTGGGAGTTCATATCGCTGATGTTTCACATTATGTAAAGCAAAATAGTAAAATTGATAAAGAGGCCTATAAACGAGGTACTTCCGTCTACCTGATCGATCAGGTTTTACCCATGCTGCCCCGCGAACTTTCCAACGGTATTTGCAGCTTAAATGCCGGCGAAGATCGTCTGGCCATTACCTGTATGATGGACATTGATGCTCAGGGTAGAGTGATGGATTATGAGCTCTTTAAATCAGTCATATCTGTTGACCGCCGCATGACCTACACTGCTGTTAATAAGATTCTGCAGGATCATGATAAAAAGACCATGAAGGAATACAGTGATCTGGTGGATGATTTTCTGCTTATGAAGGAACTAGCTGACATTATTCGTAAAGAGCGCGAAGCACGTGGAGCCCTCGATTTTGACTTTCCGGAAACCAAGGTTATTGTTGATGAAAGTGGTTTCCCCATCGATATTAAACCTGATACTCGCGGGGTAGGGGAAATGATCATCGAAGATTTTATGATCCGGGCCAATGAAACCGTGGCTGAGCATATGCATCGGCAGGAAGTACCGATTCTTTACCGCGTTCACGAAAAACCAGATAGTGAATCCTTGAGCAGCTTAAATACTGTATTAAAGATTTTTGGTTATTATATTGAAGAAGGCAAAGTTCATCCCCAAGTAGTGCAGAAGCTGCTGCGAGAAATCAAAGGAAAGCCCCAAGAACCCTTGATCTCTATGATGGTCTTAAGATCCATGAAGCATGCCCGTTATGTTAATCAAGCCCTGGGTCATTTTGGTCTGGCCTCGGAATTCTATTGCCACTTTACCAGTCCCATCCGTCGTTATCCGGATCTTATTGTTCACCGGGTTCTTACTCTGCTGCTGGAAGGCAAAATGAAAGGCAAAAGACGGCAGAGCTTTCAAAGCCGTATGG
>DUSB01000196.1 GCA_012840625.1 Syntrophomonadaceae bacterium | reverse complement strand
CGGTAATGAACATCAATAACCCCCAGAGAATCCATAATTTCATGTACCCTTTTGCGTTCCAATCTATCACCTCCTTCTCATTATCATACCCGCTGGACGAGCTCCTATAACAGTTTGCCAGGTCAACTCTTTATTTCTTTATTGAATTAAAGTACAATGGATCTGTCTAATAAAATCTTAAGGAGGAGAAAACGTTGAAGAAAAAACTAGCACTCATTCTATTGGTTTGTTTTTCTCTCAGCATTCTCTTAGTTGGATGTGGAACCGATGAGAACGCTGCTGATCCAGATCAGAAAGATACCTCCTGGGAAGAAATTCAGGATAAAGGCTATTTCGTAATGGGTCTGGATGATGCCTTCCCACCTATGGGTTTTCGGGAAGAAGGAACGAATGAAATTATTGGCTTTGATATTGACATGGCCAAAGAGGCTGCCAAGCGCATGGGCGTGGAAGTTAAATTTCAGCCTGTTATCTGGGACACCAACATAGAAGAGCTTAATAGCGGTAATGTTGATGTACTGTGGAACGGGTTAACTATTACTCCCCAGCGGGAAAAGAAGATCGATTTCACCAAACCATATCTGGAAAATCGACAGATCGTCGTGGTGCAAAAGGGTTCACCTATCAAGACTAAAGAGGATTTAAAGGGTATTAAGTTAGGTATTCAGGCCGGCAGCACCGCCATGGATGCTTTAGAAAGTGAACCGGAAATCATGGATTCATTAACAGAACTAGCAGAATTCGGCAGCAATGACGAAGCTCTTCTAGATCTTGCTTCTGGTCGTATTGATGCTGTCCTGGTCGATGAGGTAGTAGGCCGTTTTTATGTCAACAAGAAACCTGATGTCTACACCGTATTGGATGAAAGCTTTGCCGAAGAAGTCTATGGGGTCGGATTCCGTAAAGGCGACGATGCCTTCCGTGCCAAGCTGCAAAAAGCCCTCGATGAAATGAAAGCAGACGGCACCTCCGCTAAAATCTCTGAAAAATGGTTTGGTAAAGATATAGTAAAATAGCTGCTTTACTAATTTATCAAATTGAAATATGATTTCTACAGGCTAATAGTAGCAATACTATTAGCCTGGTTATGTTTTGATTTTTTATTGTTAAAAGGGGATTTTCATGGAGTATTTATCTAAACTTATTCCCGTTATGCTGATGGGAACCACCCTGACCCTGAAATTATTTTTTTGCACCCTGGTTCTGGCCCTGCCGTTAGGTGTTGTTTTTGCTGTAGCACGCCTATCTCGCTTTAAAATTTTAAATGTCTTTATGCAGATTTATATCTGGATTTTCCGGGGAACCCCTCTGCTCCTGCAACTTTTCTTTATCTACTTTGGCCTGGGCATAGTGGGACTGCAGTTAGATCGATTTCCCGCTGCTCTACTGGCTTTTGTATTAAACTATTCAGCCTATTTAGCTGAGATCTACCGTTCAGGTATTCAATCCATCGATTTAGGCCAGCGGGAGGCGGCTGATGTACTAGGTCTAACGCGCCTGCAGACTCTAACGCAGATTATTCTGCCCCAGATGTTCAAACGCGTACTGCCGCCTATAAGTAATGAAGTCATCAATCTCATCAAAGATACTGCTCTGGTGTATGCTATAGGCATGAGTGAGCTGTTACGAGTGGCTAAAACAGCAGCAGTAAGAGATTTTAGTTTTACACCCTTCATCGTAGCGGCCATTTTTTATTTATTAATGACAGCTGGCATCCAGCAGTTCTTCAAATGGTTGGAAGGCAAATACGATTATTATCACTAGGAGAGAGACAAGGTATGTATATGTTACAAGCAATAGATGTCTATAAACGGTTCCATAAGCTCGAAGTCCTCAAGGGCATTTCACTGCAGGTCGCCCGTGGTGAAGTCATTGCCATTATCGGGCCTTCGGGCTCAGGTAAAAGTACATTTCTGCGCTGCTTAAACCGTCTGGAAACTGTTGACAAAGGCTATATTGAAATCCAGGGCGAAGTGATGGTCCAAAACGGTCCTGACAACCAGGCTCAGTACAGCGATGAAAAAAACATTGCCCGCCTGCGCCGTAAAATGGGTATGGTTTTTCAGGATTTCAATCTGTTTCCTCATCGCTCGGTTCTGGAAAACTTGATGCTGGCCCCTGTGCTGGTGCAAAACATAGAAAAGGAGCAGGCCGAACATAATGCACGGGCCCTGCTGGAAAAAGTAGGTCTTGCCTACAAAGCCGACAATTATCCCTTTGAGCTCTCAGGGGGACAGCAGCAGCGCGTTGCCATTGCCAGAGCCCTGGCAATGAACCCCGAAATTATGTGCTTTGACGAACCAACCTCGGCCCTGGATCCTGAATTAACCGGGGAAGTGCTGCGGGTCATGAAAAATCTGGCCGAGGAAAAAATGACTATGATTGTAGTTACACATGAGATCGGCTTTGCTAAAGAAGTCGCTGATCGAGTTATCTTTATGGATGAAGGTTTAATCGTTGAACAGGGAAGCGCGCAGCAGGTGCTGTTAAATCCCCAGCATGAGCGTACTCAAGCTTTCCTGGGCAACGTCCTGATGGCACGCTAACACAACAAAAAGGGCTGGATCACAGGATCCAACCCCTTTTTGGCATTTATCCTTTCAGAGCCTCTTTAACCATGTTGAGTGTATTAAGTATTTCTTTGTTGGTGAAAATGTCAGCCAGCAGCTCCCAGTCAAATTCATCAATACCAGTTCTAATCCAATCAGCAGCATGCTGTTTTTCCAATAGTTTAAGTAAAATAAAGGGACGCCCTGGGGTATCAATATAGCTTTTCACTACCTCTTTGGCTCTTTCTACTATATCTACATCTTTTTCTACCAGTTCATCAAAAATTCCCCGGGCATAGGCTTCTTCTGGAGCAATAAGTTCCCCTTTGAAAATAATGTCCCGGTAGTTTTTATCTGTATCAAGCCCAAAACGCATGATTTCTCCTTCGGCCGGAGTCAGGGAAAGGCCGATTTTTATTTCTGTCATTCCCAATTTGATCTTGGGATGATTTCTGACTAGGCGATAGTCAGAAGCCATGGATACAATCATACCAGCAGCAGTAGCATGTCCATTCACTGCTGCTACCAGAGGCTTGGAACAGGTAAAGAGCTTTAATAATACTTCCTCTTCATATTTAAACCATTCAATAATTTCTTCCCTGCTTTGAAAGCTGGTGAAGGTTTCCAGGTCAAAGCCCCCTGAAAAATATCTCCCCGTGCCGGTTAGAACAATACCTTTTAATTCTTCTTCATTGTTAACCCGATCCACGGCTTCTTCTAAGCCTTTCAGAGTCTCAGTATTAATAGAGTTTACTTTTTCATGGTCAAATTCAAAAACTATGATATTATCCTCTACGCGCATATTATACGACATTGCTTGAAAACGCCTCCTTAAATAATTTTATGTTTTTTACCGGTCTTATGTTTTATCTCTGGTACAGGATTCACCTCCATTTCCCCAGCCCTTAATGTTTGTTTTTCATCTCCTTTATAAGCAGAAATATTTACATGACCAGCTCCACTCAATTGCGATCACTTTACCTAGCTGTATACATAGCCTGATCAGTCCCTGGCCCTGGCCAAATCGAAAGTCCGATAGGTTTTCCCAATCTATATTCCAATTCCACCAAGGCTCATATCCTTTACATCCCATTTTAACAGAAGATCTTTAACCATAAGGCGAGAAATTTCATCGCCACCAGCAGGTTAAACCTCCATCAATTCTACTCCCTGGCAAAATTTGTTGTTCCTGATAACAAGCTATTCAAGTATTTTTAATCATACCAGACCGCAGCTTATCTTTCATGGTCCTGACCATAGAATAATATTTCCAGGTAAACTTTATTTTCCCTTTGAGCCAGACAATATGGAGAGGCTAATTTTGCATGCATCTGCACAGCAGTTCTTGAAAGCGTCGATCGTCTTCGCGCGACCGCTTACGGGGACCTCTGGTGCGCCCACCGCTGCGGCGCAGCTTGGCCTTGATTTCCCTTTCCTCTAACATAAATTCTATTTTATCAGCAGCATAGGCCCATCCCATAGGATGCAAACATGTGGCTCCTTTTCCCATCACTATCGCTGCCAGACCCCAATCCTGCGTAATGACAATATCCCCCGCTGCAACCAGATTTATGATCTTTAAATCTGCCTCTTGCGAAGCATTACCTACTATAATGTGATGATCAGATTCAATATTATGATTGAAACTGGCCACAGTCCAGACTTCTATGCAATGCTCTTGCCCTAGGCACAAACAGATATTTAGAACTGAACGAGGACAGGCATCTGCATCCACCAAAATTCTCATTTTTATTTCTCCTTACAAAAATATTCAAAGTATACAGGATGTTTTCTTGATCAAGCGGCTCTGGTTGTTTATTCTAGAGTAAACAAGATTTTTATGGGAGGCAACTATGAGCAATAAAATACGTGTAGCTATCATTGGTTATGGCAATGTAGGTAAATATGCAGTGCAGGCTGTACAAACGGCACCCGATATGGAACTAGCAGGTGTGGTTCAAGTTCCCTTCAGCCAGGTAAAACCACCCGAATTAGATGATGTCCCTTATGTCTCTTCCATAGATGAATTAGAAGCAATACAGGCAGCGCTCCTGTGTATCCCCTCCCGTTCTGTACCTGATTGTGCTCCAGACATCTTAAACCGGGGTATAAACACGGTAGATTGCTATGATATACATAATGGCATCGCCGATCTGCGCCGGGAACTACAGACAACGGCTGAAAAAAATCATGCTGTAGCCGTTGTTGCTGCCGGTTGGGATCCGGGAACCGACTCGATGATTCGCTGTATGTTTGAATTGATGGCTCCCCGGGGAGTAAGCTACACCAACTTTGGTCCCGGCATGAGTATGGGACATTCTGTAGCGGTTAAAGCTCTCCCCGGTGTGGAAGATGCCTTATCCATGACGATGCCAGCCGGAGCCGGAATCCATCGCCGTATAGTTTATGTGCAATTAAAGCCCGGGGTTAATTTTGAAGACATCGAGCAGGCTATCAAAAAGGATCCCTATTTTATCAATGACGAAACCCATGTGGAACAGGTAGCCGATGTTAAACAGCTACTGAATATGGGGCATGGAGTGCTTATAGAACGAAAGGGCGTATCCGGCCAAACCCACAATCAACTGCTACAATATTCCATGAACGTTAACAATCCGGCGCTGACCTCGCAGATTATGGTATCTGCAGCCCGGGCCAGTATAAAACAAGCGCCCGGTGCCTACACCATAATCCAGATCCCGCTTATTGATTTTGTATATGGCGAGCCAGACCAGATCATTAATAAACTGGTTTAAATCTCACCAGCCCCTGCTGTTAAAAGCTGAAATACTCAATAACAACGAGTCACGGAAAACAGTCCGGACTCGTTGTTATGCTTATGCCTAAAATCCTCATATAACTATAGAGCTATATAATTGCTGTAACACCGGCTATAGCAGCCAGCATACCGATTCCTTATTGTTTAAAGCCTGCTTATACATAATAGGAAGTTTGAAACCCAATTCTTCTGTGTGTAAAAGTTGGACATTGCTGGCAATATTTCCGCAGATAATAAAGGATTACATCCAGTGAAAATCGAAATATGCTTAAAGCCTTCCAAGAACAGTTAATTTTACCATCAAAGTTGTTTTTTCCGAGAACAGCTTATTGCCTGAACTGAACATCAGCCAGCGGGTTCAGATTGCAAAAAAGGAGGATAAAAATGTCACGCACATTAAAAGTTGCTGCCATACAAATGGATGTTTTACCATCCGCTAAAACCGATCGTCTGGAACGTGCACATCGCCTGGTTACCGAAGCAGCTCAGAAAGGAGCGCAGCTGGTGGTGCTACCAGAGGTATTCAATACCGGCTATGCTTATACAGATGCTAACTTTGAAAATGCTGAACCCCTTGATGGTCCTACTGTTCAGTGGATGCAGCAAACAGCGGCTGAACTGGATATCCATATAGCCGGCTGCCTGCTTATTCAAGAAACAAAGAGCAGCGATATCAAGAACAGCATCCTGCTGTTCGCCCCAGACGGCCGCAGCTGGCGCTATGATAAAAACTATCCCTGGAGCTGGGAAAATGCTTACTTTGTACCGGCAGAAAACAAGCCTGCTATCGTAGTAGCCCATACAGATATTGGCGATATCGGTTTCTTAATCTGCTGGGATATTGCCCATACCGATCTTTGGCGCCGCTATGCCGGCAAGGTGGATTTCATGATCATCTGCAGCTGTCCGCCCCAAGTATTTAAAGCAACACTTCACCTGCCCTCAGCAAAAATAAGCCCGCAGGATATGGGCTCCATGATACAAGGCATGCACGATGAAACCTACAATCTCTTTGACCTTACCCTGCACCAGCAATTAGCCTGGCTAGGGGTTCCTGGCATCAGTTCCATCGCCTGCGGCACATTACGCACCCCTGTACCAAAGGGTAAAGGTAGCTTTCTGGCCTATATCCTTTCTTCACTAAAACTGGCCCAATACTTGTCCCAGGCCAATCAAATGGAATTAGAGTGTAAAATGTATCCGGCCTGTAAAGTGGTAGATGGGAATGGTCAGGTCCTGGCTATCGAAGAAGGCAGCCAGGAAACTGCTGTAGTAGCAGAAATCACCCTGCCATCTAAAAAAGTAAAACCCCAAAAACGCCAGCCTAAACCTGCCATAGGAGCAGCATGCTATTTCCTGGCTGATTTCTGGCTGCCTATGCTCGTACGTTCCATCTACAAACGCCGGAAAACCATCTATTAAAGAACGGGGGAAGCCTTTTTAGACGCTGAACCATTATGATCTGCGCTGAACTCCTACTAAATAAATAATCCGCATTAACCTGCGTCCAAAACTGCCCTATTATTGCAGCAACCATGTTTAGATGCTGAAAAAACAATAGGTCTGTATTGATGCTTCAGTATGTATATGGCCATTAGAGCTAGCCTAGTTTAAGACTTTCCAGTATCAGCCAGCTACTATGCTTATATACATGGCTCAGCCTGCGATATGATGGGTGAGCCGGACATATGCAGGTTGAATCTAATCACACTATAAGATAAATTAATTAGTAAGCATAAAATTTAATAAAACCTTGTTAATCGCTGAGTTCCCGGTAATACCGGGAAACGGGGGAACCATCTTTTGGGGTGAATCTGGATATTCCAGTAGGGCTATCCCTGGCCCGAATCCGTCAGCTAACCTCGTAAGCGTAGAGAGGGAGACCAAGGTAGCAGATGCTGTAAAAGCCTGAGGTTTCTTCCTTGGGCTTTTTTGTTTTTTCATGCTGCAATGCAGTATACCACCGGAAAATCCTATTTCTCCAGACCTCCCTGTATCTTTATAGGGACCCCGGGGAAAAACACAACTGACCGGTAAAGCGGCAATAGAGATTACTTTCTCATCAATAAGAAAGCTTGAAGTCAATGCAAAACTAGAGAGGAGTGGTTACTCATTAAAGATCGTGAATACTGGTCAGAAATTCGTTTAGGAAAGCCAGTGGAAGAACAGGGAAAAGAAATATGGCAGCTCATCAAAGCAAGCAAAAACCTGGATTTAAATTCTGCTTATAGCTACCTTCTATTGTGCAGATATTTTTCTGATACCTGTGTGGTGGCTGAAGTAGGGGGAAAGATAGCAGGTTTTATCTCCGCCTTTTGCCCCCCTGATAATCCAGAGGTCATTTTTGTCTGGCAGGTGGCAGTGGAGCAATCCTTTCGCCGCCGCGGCCTGGGAATGGCTATGTTGAAACACCTGCTAAGCCGAGAAGCCTGTGCGGGAGTCGATTATCTGGAAATCACAGTAAATCCATCCAATCAGGCTGCCTATTCTCTTTACTATAAGCTGGCAGAAGAACTAGATACATCCTGTAAAGAATCAATATGTTTTCCATCTTATTTTTTTCCAGGAAAACAGCATGAAGACGAAATCATGTTGCGCATTGGTCCCCTGAACCTTGAGTGATGTTTAAGGAGGAATTAATGCCATGAATGAAAATCTGAGAGTATTTGAAGAATTAGAATCTGAAGTGCGAAGTTACTGCCGCAGTTTCCCCACTGTCTTTACCTCAGCCAGTGGCTATCGACTGATTGATGAGCAGGGGAAAGAATACATTGATTTCTTTTCTGGTGCCGGAGCCCTTAACTACGGGCATAACCATCCCCGTTTAAAAGCCAGGTTATTGGATTACATGGCCAGTGATGGAATTACCCACGGACTCGATATGGCTACCAGAGCCAAAAGAGATTTTTTACAGAAGTTTGATGAACTTATCCTCGCCCCGCGGGATATGGAGTATAAAATTATGTTTACGGGTCCCACCGGCACCAATGCCGTAGAAAGTGCTCTGAAACTAGCCCGTAAAGTCACCGGTCGGGATACGATTATCAGCTTTACGAATGCCTTCCATGGTATGAGTCTGGGTTCCCTATCCGTTACCGGAAATGCTGCCAAGCGGGCTGGAGCAGGTATCCCTCTTAAT
>DUSB01000195.1 GCA_012840625.1 Syntrophomonadaceae bacterium | reverse complement strand
CTTATAGCCGTGGAACAGGATTACTCCGGGCAGACTTATGAACTGGGTCTGGCTTATGCGAAGGGTATTGGCTGTACCCGTGCAGGTGTTATTGAAACCAGTTTTAAAGAAGAAACAGAAACCGATCTCTTTGGAGAACAGTGTGTACTTTGCGGCGGGGTAACGGAACTGGTTAAGGCTGGTTTTGAAACCCTGGTAGATGCTGGTTACCAGCCGGAAATTGCTTATTTTGAATGTATGCATGAGCTTAAACTTATTGTTGACCTCATGTATGAAGGCGGTATGGGCTATATGCGTTATTCCATTTCTGATACCGCTGAATGGGGTGACTATACTATGGGACCTGAAGTGATAGGTCTGGAAACACGCCTAGCTATGCAGGAGGCACTGGAGAACATACAAAACGGCATTTTTGCCAAAAACTGGTTATTAGAAAATCAGGTTGGGCGCCCACAGTTTAACGCCCTGCGTCGTCAGAATAAAGAACATCAGATTGAACAAGTGGGTGCCGGTTTGCGAGCTATGATGCCCTGGTTGAAAGAGACTAAATAGCCGCTTTTTGCAATAGAACAAGAGAAACATATTTAGTGCACATACCAACAGACAATCAGCGCGGACCTGCAGGGAGTCTTCTTCGAATATTAAGCCGAGGGGCAGGCCCGCGTTATCTTTCTGAAAAGGAGGTCTATCAATGGGGGATCAAAATAGAGTTTATCTATTTGATACGACGCTGCGGGATGGAGAACAATCACCAGGTGTGAGTCTAAACGTTGAAGAAAAATTAGAGATTGCCCAGCAGCTGGAGCGCCTGGGGGTTGATGTTATTGAAGCTGGTTTCCCCATTGCCTCAGCGGGTGATTTCAGAGCGGTTCAGACCATTGCCCGCCATGTGCGCCAGCCCGTTATTACGGGTTTGTGTCGTGCTATTCGTGCAGATATTGACCGCACCTGGGAAGCTTTAAAAGAGGCAGAATCCCCGCGTATTCATACATTTCTGGCTACTTCGGATATTCATCTGAAATATAAACTGCAAAAGTCAAGGGAAGAAGTACTTGCACAGGCGGTGGACGCCGTTAAATATGCTAAAAAATACTGCAGTGATGTTGAATTTTCAGCCGAAGATGCCTCCCGTTCAGATCTGGATTTTCTGGCTCAGGTGGTGGAGGCTGTTATTGATGCTGGTGCTACCGTGGTCAATTTGCCGGATACGGTTGGCTATGCTGTACCCGAGGAGTTTGGGCAATTTATTCGTACCATATATGAACGTGTTCCCAATATTGATCGGGCTATTGTCAGCGTCCACTGTCATAATGACCTGGGTTTGGCCGTGGCCAATTCGCTGGCCGGCTTGAACAATGGAGCCCGGCAGGTGGAATGTGCTGTAAATGGAATTGGTGAGCGCGCCGGTAATGCAGCGCTGGAAGAAATTATCATGGCTCTCTATACCCGCCAGGCTTTTTATAATAGAAAAATCCAGGTGAATTACCAGGAAATTTATCGTACCAGCCGTCTGGTCAGCAGTTTAACCGGTATGGTCCTGCAACCCAATAAAGCCATTGTTGGTAAGAATGCCTTTTTACATGAATCGGGCATACATCAGGATGGGGTATTAAAAGAACGCAGCACCTATGAGATTATGAATGCTGAATTGATTGGCATCAACCGCAGCAACCTGGTTTTGGGTAAGCATTCCGGACGCCATGCCTTTAATGAACGCCTGCAGGAATTAGGCTATACCCTGAATGAGGAAGAACTGCAAAAGGCCTTCCTGGCTTTCAAGGATCTGGCAGACAAGAAAAAAGAGGTCAACAATGATGATATTGAAGCCCTGGTAAAGGATCGGGCCTGGGCAGTGCCGGAACGTTTCCGTCTAACCTACCTGCATATTTCCAGTGGTACCAATATTGTTCCTACTGCTACTGTTAAACTGGCTATTGATAAGCTGGTTTTTGAAGCAGCAGCCACCGGTGCAGGACCTGTAGAAGCGGCCTGTCATGCTGTAGACCGGATTACCGATATATATGGGAAAATGCTTGATTATAAGCTCAATGCGGTTGGTAGCGGAAAAGACGCCCTCGGTGAAGTTATCTCGCGCATACAGATCGGAGATAAGCTGTACAACGGTCGCGGGCTTTCGACTGATATTATCGAAGCCAGTGTTAAATCTTATATCAATGCTATTAACAAATATTACTACGAGCAGCAGCGTCTTGCTGAGTAAAGTCTTATTTATATGTTAAGTAGGAGGAGAAAAGGTATGGCCATGACCATCAGCCAAAAAATCCTGGCAGCTCATGCGGGTCGGGATTATGTAGAAGCCGGTGAACTTCTGAGCTGTAAGCTGGATGTTGTTCTGGGCAATGATGTTACTACACCGGTAGCTATTGCGGAATTTAACAAGCTGGAATTGGAGCAGGTCTTTGATAAAAAACGCATCGTACTGGTG
>DUSB01000194.1 GCA_012840625.1 Syntrophomonadaceae bacterium | reverse complement strand
CACGGGGATCGGTACTGATGACGCTGCAAATACTGTATTCCCGGGAGGAAAGAGGTTCAGCACAGACCAGACCACCAGAGGGTAAACTCAGGTAAATGCTTTTATCCTCCTGTTCGTGAGCAAATAGTTGGGTTGGATCTTCTATATATAAAATCATTGCCAAATCCCCTCATTTACCGTTTGCATCTCTTTTAATTTATCTACAGCATCCTTAATTCCTCCCGTGGCATCAATAAGTCCGCAATCTACAGCATCTTTACCTACCAGTACAGTACCGATATCACGCGCCAAGTTGCCGGTACGAAACATTAGCTCCCTGAACTGCTCCTCAGTAATTCCTGAATGTTGTATAACGAATTCTACCACTCGATCCTGCATTTTTTCTAGATAATCCCAGGTTTGCGGAACTCCGATTACTAAACCGGTTAATCGAATCGGATGGATGGTCATAGTGGCAGTAGGAGCAATAAAGGAATAATCAGCACTGACAGCAATACTGGAGCCAATGGAATGTCCACCACCCAGAACAATCGATACCGTTGGTTTGGACAGGGAGGCGATCATTTCTGCCATAGCCAGGCCTGCTTCCACATCTCCTCCTATGGTATTTAGGACCACCAGTAAACCTTTGATCTGTGGGTTTTCCTCTACAGCTACCAACTGGGGTATTATGTGTTCATATTTAGTGGTTTTATTCTGCGGAGGCAGGATCATATGTCCTTCTACCTGTCCGGTGATCATCAGACAGTGTATATCACTTTTGAAATCAGGTATCTGCAGTTGGCCTACTTCACGTAAAGCCTCCAGCTTATCCTCCTGGTTTTGCTGAGGTGCAGCTGGTTGTTGTTCACCCATATAGCCTGCTCCTTTCATTTTCAATCTCTTTACTAGCTTGACCTTAGCCCCATATTTTTAGTCATTCTCAATCGACTTCCTGGCATTATCCTCAGAAAAACCAGGGGCACCCTGTACAGGGTGCCCCTGGTTGAAATTAGCTATATCTCCATGATAATAGGTAAAATCATAGGTCTTCGACCGGTTTGCTCGTATAGATGTTTACCAAGTTTATCGCGTATCTGAGATTTAATGACCGCCCACTCAGTTATATTCTTTTTCGTACAAACTTCCAGAGCTTCGCTTACCTTGCCTCGGGAGGTTTCTATCAGTTCTTCCGATTCACGTACATAAACAAAACCACGGGTTACAATATCAGGACCAGCCATAACGCTCCCATCATCTTTATTTATGGTCACGACAACAATCATAATGCCATCCTGCGAAAGTTGTTTGCGATCCCTCAGGACGATATTGCCTACATCACCTATGCCCAGACCATCAACCAGCACTTTACCTGCAGTTACTTTGCCGGAAATATGGGCTTTTTTCTTGCTAACATCAATAATTTGTCCATTCTCGGCCACAAAAATTCTGGAACGAGGAATTCCTACGCTCTCTGCTATTTTGGCATGTTTCATAAGATGCCTGTATTCACCATGAACAGGAATGAAATACCGGGGTTTTAGAAGGTTTAGCATGATTTTTAGTTCTTCTTGCGCAGCATGTCCGGAAACATGCACTCCCATTCCACGTTCATAAATAACTTCGGCCCCTTGCTGAAACAGCAGGTCAACAGTTCGTGCCACCAGTTTTTCATTACCTGGTATTGGCGTGGCTGAAATAATAACCGTATCTCCCGGTTGAATGTCAACCCACCTGTGGTCTGAGGTTGCCATACGTGTTAGAGCAGACATGGGTTCTCCCTGAGATCCAGTAGTGCAAATTACCAATTTATCAGGAGGATAATCCTTGATTTGTTCCATTTCAATAAGCAGATCATCAGAAACATCCATGTACCCTAATGACCGTGCTATTTTTACGTTGTTGTTCATACTCCTTCCTACTACGGCTACTTTGCGTCCATATTTTTCAGCCGTTGAAAAAACCTGTTGAATACGATGAATATTCGAGGCAAAGGTGGTAACAATAATCCTTCCTTCACACTTACCAAATAATTCATCAAAGGTGTTCCCAACCACCTTTTCTGACATGGTGAATCCAGGCCTATCGGCATTGGTACTATCACCAAACATAACCAATACTCCCTTTTCACCTAATTCAGCCATCTTGCGAAAGTCTACCACCTGGCCGTCCACAGGTGTTTGATCTAATTTGATATCACCACTGTGAAAAACAATACCCAGGGGAGTATGAATAGCGATTCCCATGGAATCCGGTATACTATGGCTCACTCTAAAAAATTCCGCCACCATTGGACCTATTTTTACTTTATCACGTGGTCGTACCGTTTTTAGTTTGGCATTATTAATATTGTGTTCTTTTAATTTGCCCTCAACAATACCTAGAGTAAGCTTACTTCCATAAACAGGAGGATTCATCTCCCTGAGTACATACGGTAAAGCCCCCACATGGTCCTCGTGACCATGGGTTAAAAGGATAGCCTTAACCTTATCCTTATTCTCCAGGAGGTAGCTGATATCCGGTATTACAACGTCAATTCCGAGCAGTTCATCTTCAGGAAACATCAATCCAGCATCAATAACCACAATCGTATCCTGGTACTTGATTGCCATCATGTTCTTTCCTATTTCCCCCAAACCGCCCAGGGGAATAATGTTTAATCGTGCTTCATCTGGCACTCAAACACCTCCTTTTTCTATAAAATTATTATAAATATAATGCAATCCGAGCCATGCCGCTGCGCTTATTATAGCTGAAATACAGGGGAGGCACAACTTTATATAATCTTGATAAACCGATCTCAACTGCGAAATAAAAGAGAAAAGACAGATCTTACAAACCTATCTTTTCTCTTTATTTTTATTAGGATGCCATCTCTTAAAAGATTTTATAAAAGTTTATAAGTCTTTAACAGCTGTTTAAGAAATTGCATTTCCTCTTGTGATGGCGCAGATAGAGGCAGCCGGAAACCTCCTACATTTTTGCCCATCATTTGCAGGCATGTTTTTACCGGAATGGGATTAGAGCTGATAAACATACCTTTAAACAGGGGGAATAATTGTTGATGTATTTGTGCTGCTTTCTTTACATCGCCTGCAAAAAAAGACTGCATCATCTGCTGAAGAGATTTACCTACCAGATGGGAGGCAACACTTACTACCCCTGAGGCTCCTACTGATAACATGGGCAGGGTTAGAGAATCGTCCCCCGAATAAATGAGCAGCTTATCACCCACCTGGTTCATAAGTTCTGTAACCTGATCCAAATTGCCGCTTGCTTCTTTAATAGCAACGATGTTGTCGATCTCTGCCAGTCGGCTCACCGTAGCCGGCAGTAAATTGCTGCCTGTTCGACCCGGTACATTGTATAACATGATTGGCAGGCTGCTGGCCTCCGCTACCGCTTTAAAATGCTGGTATAGTCCTTCTTGTGATGGCTTATTGTAATAAGGCCCTACCACCAACAAACCATCAATACCAGTCTTTTCTGCTGCACGGCTCAATTCAACCGTGGCCCGTGTATCATTAGAACCGGTGCCACCCCATACTTTAACGGAGTCTCCGCATTTCTTTTTTATATCTCGAAACAGGCGCAGTTTTTCCTCTGCCGCCAGTGTAGGTGATTCACCAGTTGTACCTGCGACCACCAGTCCATCACTACCATTCTCAACCAGATAGGAAGCAAGACTTACTGCTTCTGAGTAATCAACTTCCAGATCTTCTGTAAAGGGTGTCACCATTGCTGTAAGGATGCGACTGATTGACATACCCAACCCCTCCGTTCTACTTTTTTCCTAATTCAAATTTTGCATGCAAAGCCTTTGCAGCTATCTCCATGTTTTCTCTTTTGACTAAACACCAGATATTTGTATATGAATCTCCTGATTGTAAAATTGGTATATCATTTTCCACCAGAGCTTCTACCACTCGCGACATAACACCAGGAATACCTGTCATCGCAGCACCAACGATTGCTACTTTGGCACAATCCCTTTCAACATCAGCTTTAATATCCAGATTATCAAGTATTTCCAGTGCTTTGTCACTATCCTCACCGTGTACCGTAAACATTATGATATCTGGCTGAACGGTAATAAAATCTACACTGATATTGGCCTGAGCCAAGGATTTAAATACCTTTAATTCCAATCCTTTTTGTTCTGGTGAGGTGGCAATCTTGATCTGGGTAAGATTTGACGTGTGCGTAATGCCTGTAATTAAACGGTCTGCAATCATACGTACCGGCTGATCGCCGGAATAAAGCTGATTGGTAATAACGGTACCGCCTGAATCCATGAACGCCGATCGAACACGGATCGGGATCCCCTTTTGCATAGCAATTTCAACTGCCCGTGGATGGACAATTCTGGCCCCTTCCCTGGCTAATTGGCATATCTCATTATATGTAACTGTATCCAGCAGCCGGGCATCATCCACGATTCTGGGATCTGCCGTCATAACCCCTTCTACATCAGTAAAAATGTCAACATATTCCGCATTAAGAGCCACCCCCAGAGCACTGGCAGTGGTATCACTGCCGCCACGCCCAAGGGTCGTAATCTCTCCTGATTCAGAAATTCCCTGAAAACCTGCTACCACTACAACAAATCCTTCTTTTAGCAGTTTGTTGATACGTTTAGGATTAACATAGCGTATATGTGCATTGCCATAGCTTTCATCGGTAATAATACCTGCCTGGGCTCCTGTTAAAAAATAAGCCTCCACACCCGACGCATTTAACTGAACGGTAAGCAGGGTTCCAGAAATCACTTCACCACATGACATAAGCAGATCCATCTCACGTAATGACGGATTCTGGCTGCTTTCCTTCAGTAAATGAATGAAGGTATCAGTTGCATAGGGATCTGTTTTTCTTCCCATAGCAGAAACAACAACAACTATACCATAACCCTGCTTTTTGCTGGCAGCAATCATGGTACATACTCTTTCTCGACATTCAGGAGTGGCCAGTGAAGTCCCGCCGAACTTCTGAACCAGGATTTTCAAT
>DUSB01000193.1 GCA_012840625.1 Syntrophomonadaceae bacterium | reverse complement strand
GCGGCGCAGATCGTACTATAGAAGCCTGTGGGGCCAAGGGAACCTATGAACTGGCACTGGATTGCGTCCGGCCAGGAGGTAATGTATCCCTTATTGGCGTATTTGAAGATCCGCAAACATTAGCTTTGAACGAATTGTGGATTAAGAATATAAAAATTACCATGGGCTTGGTAAATGCTAACCGTATTCCTGAACTAATTAATCTTATTCAGATTGGGAAAATCAATACCAATCCTTTAATAACACACCGCGCTCCATTAAACGACATCCTGGAAGGTTACGATGTCTTTGGCAATAAGAAAGATAACTGTATTAAATGGGTTGTAACTCCCTATGAAAGATAATGGAAAAAAATAAACAATTGCTTGGTTAATATGGGCTGAAAGCTTCTTCCGAAAGGAACAGGCTTTCAGCCTTTTCGCTGTAGAAGGGAATGTTTATATTTTAGATAAAGGTAGATTACTAAAGCCGGATAACGCGGTCCAATAGTTAATGAACTGGTGATGGCAAAAATGGCATATGCATTTTTGCGATGGTGAACTCTTTTTGGTGAAGAAAGGCAAGTCATTTATAATAACTTTATCGATCCATAACAAATAAGCTTATATCGGTTACGGTTTATAAACGATTTATATAGGGGTGGAAATTAGATGGCAGATGCAGGGGATTTATTAAGACAGCAGCGGGCTTTTTTTAATAGTGGTGCTAGTAGAGATCTATCTTTTCGGCTGGAACAATTGAAGCTTTTAAAAAAGGTGGTGCAGGCATATGAAGACAAGATCGTAGAGGCCTTATACAAAGATATGCGTAAAGCTCCTTTTGAGTCCTATGAGACTGAAATTGGGATGGTGTATGAGGAAATCAACTATGCCCTTAAAAGACTGAAAAAATGGGTACGACCTGAAAAAGTAAAAACGCCTATAACAAATTTTTTATCCCGTAGTTACATCTATCATGAGCCCTATGGACAGGTGTTGATCATAGCACCATGGAATTATCCCTTCCAGTTATCTATGCTTCCTTTATTGGGTTCGATGGCGGCGGGTAATTGTACAGTGCTCAAGCCTTCAGAATTTTCCCCTCATACATCGGCGGTAATAAGAGACATGATTTCAGAAAACTTTGATCGTTCTTATATCGCAGTTATGGAGGGTGGAATTGCCACCAGTCAGGAACTGCTGGCACAAAAGTTTGATTATATATTTTTTACCGGTAATCCTCGGGTTGGACGCATTGTTATGCAGGCAGCAGCTAAAAATCTTATTCCTGTAACCCTGGAATTAGGGGGGAAAAGCCCCTGCATCGTGGATGATAAAGTCAACCTTGATCTGGCTGCCCGCAGGATTGTTTGGGGGAAATACTTAAATGCAGGTCAAACCTGCGTAGCTCCGGATTATCTTCTGGTTCACTATGCTGTAAAAGATAAGCTGTTATCTAGGATGAAAGAATACCTGCAGCAGTTTTATGGCCAGGATCCTTTACAAAATGAGGACTATACCGCTATTATAAATCAGCGGCATTTTAAGCGACTAATCGCCCTGCTGAATGAAGGGGAGATTATCGTCGGTGGTGATTATTCTCTTGATACACTGCATATTGCTCCTACCATCATCGATCAGGTAGATTGGGATATGCCCATTATGCAGGAAGAAATCTTCGGTCCTCTGCTTCCAGTGATGGCGTTTGATGATCTAAAGCAGCTTCCTTCTTTGCTCAACAGCCGTCCCAAACCGTTGGCACTTTATTTTTTCTCTACCCATCGGGAACATCAAAAGATAATGCTGGAGAATACTTCGTTTGGAGGCGGATGCATTAACGATACCATTATGCATCTAGCTACGCCTTATCTTCCTTTTGGTGGGGTAGGGGAGAGCGGTATGGGCAGTTACCATGGTTCATGGTCCTTTGATACCTTTTCTCATCGAAAAAGCGTGCTAAAAAAATCCAACCTCATTGACATTAAACTACGTTATCCTCCCTATACAGGGAAGCTGTCCCTGCTAAAAAAAATTATGCGCTAACAATCTGTGCAAACATTGAATTATAAGTACTTTATTTATAGAGAGGATGTCTATGCAGGAATATAAATAATCTAATCCTGTTATTTGGTGCCAGAAGCAGAAGTGAATCCGACTGAGTCAAAACAATTCTTAGAAAAATTAACAGTGAACGGCAGTAAAAAATACGTTTATTAATGTCAGAGATCCTGGTCGGATGGCTGGTTCTGAGATTCATTGATCCGTTATTAATGCATTGGTGTATCATCATGCAAACTACCTCTGATTAAGGAGGGGAGAATGCCAATCAGGCACAGTACAGCAAAAACCAGGAATGAAACTTGTATCCAGGCCATTAAAGAAGCAGAACTAGTTTGAGCCAGTGATGCCGATCCAACATAAACTGAAATCAGTAGTGTAGCGATAGACATACTCAAGGTTTGGCCAACCAGCCGCATGGTATTGAGG
>DUSB01000192.1 GCA_012840625.1 Syntrophomonadaceae bacterium | reverse complement strand
GCTATCGGTGGTGCATTGATTGGACTCTATTCGTCCAACCGCAATATGGTTGAATTTGTAGACCCTTCATTTCTTCTTGCCGATTTTGCCCAGCAGGTAGCTACGGGAGATCTGAGCCAAAATATAAGCGGTATCAAGGGATTTATGACCTTTGTTTCCAGTAGTATGAATAACATGACCCAGCGATTAAGAGAACTTATCGAACGAACCCATTCAATTCTTGCCGGTGTTTCTGAAACATCTCATAAACTGGTAGCGCTTTCCCAGGAGACAGGGATGGCAGCCCGGGAAGTCTCCGCAGCAATGCATCAGATTGCATCAGGGGCTGAAGAACAAGCCAACGCTGTAGGTACTACCAGTACGCTCATTATTGATCTTGGTGCTACCTTGACCAAGGTAGCACATAATGCACAAACCTGCGTTGAAATAACCAGTAAAACCCATCAAGAAGTGGAACAGGGGCTGGAAGCCGTGGAAGTCCAAAACTTGAAAATCAATGATAGTTATCGGGCTATGGATATGGTGACAGAAACAGTTTCACAGCTGGAGAAAAACTCGGTGAAAATCGGGGAGATTATACAGGTCATTCGTTCTATTGCTGATCAAACCAATCTTTTAGCCCTGAATGCAGCCATCGAAGCTGCCCGTGCTGGTGAACAGGGCCATGGCTTTTCTGTCGTAGCTGCAGAAGTACGCCACCTAGCTGAACAATCGGGACAGTCAGCAGAAGAAATCTCCGCCCTTATCAAAGATATGGAATACAACATACGACAGGTAGTAAATGATGTGCATCTAACGCGCCAAGCTTATGAAGAACAAACACAGGCCATTCATAAAACCAACGAAATCTTTGATCTGGTTGCTCAGGGGGTGTCAGAAGTAGATGGTGAAATCTCTTCTATATCAGCTGCTACACAGCAAATGAGTGCTGCCACCGATTCCCTGATTGAACAGGTTAATCAGGTAAAAGGAATTGCCATGCTAACGGCCGAAGAATCTGAATCGGTCAGCACCCTGACCCAGCAGCAGGAAACAGCTCTGGATAATATTATTATGGATATGGAAAGTTTAAATATTCAGGCTGATCAAGTACAGCAAACACTGCAAAGCTTTACCATTCATGCTAATCAATAATCCTGGCACAGAATGCTTCAATTACACAGGCGTCACAGTAAGGCTTACGTGCTTTGCATATCTGTCTGCCATGGAAAATAAAAAGGTGGTGGGTTCGACTCCATTGGCTGCTGGGAATTATTCTTTTCAAGGCCTGTTCAGTCTGATCAGGCTGTTTACTTGCAACCAGCCCGGTACGATTAGCCACCCTTTGTACATGGGTATCAACCCCCAGACCAGGTTTATTGAAGGCCACCGACATCATAACGTTTGCTGTTTTCCTTCCCACCCCTGGAAGCCGTAATAATTCGTTAAAGTCATCGGGTACCCTACCATCATATTCATCGAGCAGGATCTGTGACATTTCCTGGATGTGCCGGGCCTTATTCTTATAAAGGCCAACACCCTTTATATAGTTTTCTAAATCCTGCCGCTCCATCTGCACGAAATGCTCGGGTTTATTATAGCTTGGGAAAAGTTTCGCGGTAACCTTATTGACCTGTTGATCTGTGCTCTGTGCAGATAAAATTACCGCCACCAGACATTCAAATTCATTGCTGAATTCAAGCATAGTATCAGCTTCAGGATAAGCTTGTTCTAGCAGACCTATGATCATCGCTGCACGTTCTTTTGGCTCCATCGTTACCAGCACCTTTAAATTAAATGGCTTTATAAAACTTTACTCAAAAAAGATTGCGTGCGGGGATTGGTGGGGTGTTTGAAAATTTGCTCTGGACTACCTTCTTCCATAATGTAACCTTCATCCATAAACAGCACTCTGCTGCTTACCTCGCTGGCAAAGCGCATTTCATGCGTAACAACCATCATAGTCATCCCCTCCAGGGCCAGATCACGCATAACCTCAAGTACCTCTCCGACCATTTCCGGATCCAGCGCAGAAGTAGGCTCATCAAAAAGCATTACCTTGGGCTGCATGGCCAGAGCTCTAGCGATAGCAACCCTTTGCTTTTGGCCCCCTGAAAGATTACCCGGATAAACGTATGCCTTATCCGTTAAACCAACTTTATGGAGCAGCTCCATAGCAATTTCATCCGCCTGTTTTTTTGATAAACCCTTGATTTTCATTGGGGCCAGGGTAATGTTTTCCAGGGTAGTTTTATGGGGAAAAAGGTTGAATAGCTGAAAAACCATACCCACCTGCTGCCGCACCTTATTAATATCTGTTTTAGGATGGGTTACTTCCTGTCCGTCAAGAAAGATCTGTCCAGAATTTACTTTTTCAAGTTGATTTACACAGCGCAATAGAGTGCTTTTGCCAGATCCACTTGGTCCAATCACACAAACCACTTCCCGCGGTTGAACATGACAGTTAATTCCCTTCAAGACTTGAAGCTGCCCAAAACTTTTGTGTACATCCTTTACCAGAATCATTCGTTGGCCAGCCTCCTTTCTATCCAATCTCCCAGCATAGATAAGCACTTGGTCATTACAAAATATATCAGTGCAATGGTACCCCAAACCCATGCTGCTTCATAGTAAACCGAATAAACAATTTTTCCACGATGAGTTAATTCGGAAGCTGCAATGATCGATACCAAAGACGTATCCTTCAACATAGCAATAAATTCGTTGATCAGTGGGGGAATGACAACTTTATATGCCTGCGGCAGAACCACATACCTCATAGCCTGACTTTGAGTCATACCCAGAGAGCGAGCCGCTTCAACCTGCCCTCTATCGATCGCCTGAATACCAGCACGCACAATTTCAGCAATATAGGCTCCGCTGTTTAATGAACAGGCAATCACAGCGGCTGCAAATGCGCCCACATCTGCAAACAGCGGCAATATGCCAAAGTACAACAACAGAATCTGTACAAATAGTGGTGTACCCCGAAAAAAATCAATATATGTAGTCGATAAACCATAAATCAAACCATTGTTAGATAGCTTACCCAGACCAAAAAACAAACCGATAATCATACCGAAGAATACTGATAGGGCCGTAATTTCCAATGTAAGCAAAGCCCCTCCCAGAAAAAACGGCATATGGTTAATGACTACCTGCAGCCCATTAATTTCCTGTAAATATTGAATAAAACTATTTCCCAATATCACTATGTTTATTCCATTAACCATTCAACACAATTCCTCTCCGGCAGCCATACGCATAAAAGCGCGAGGCTTTCGCCCGCGCTTTTATGGCGGTTATTGTATTTATAAATCTTTTACTTTTATACAGCAATCAATAAGCTGCCTAGTTCTTAAAATACTTCTGGTATATTTTGTCATATTCGCCATTTTCTTTAATCTTCTTTAATCCTTCATTGAGCATATCCAGCAACTCCTGGTTGCCTTTTTTGACGGCAATACCATACTGATCATCTTCGGAAAAGACTTCACCAACTGTCTTGATTTTACCCTGTCCTTCTTTTTCTAGATACTCCCTGGTTACCAGCATATCATTAACAACAGCATCAATACCGCCTTTTTCCAACTCCATAAACGCTTCTGGTACCCCATCAAAAATCTTAACCACGGTGGAGCTGTCCTCAGCCTTGAGTTTGTTGCAGGCATCGGCTCCAATAGTTCCAACCTGAGCAGCTACCCGTTTTCCTTTCAGATCTTCAAACCCTTTGATTGAATTATTATCACTTTTAACCGCTACAATAAGACCGGCATTAAAATAAGGATCGGTAAAATCTACTGCTTTGACCCGCTCTGGAGTAATCGACATTCCAGCGATAACACAGTCAACCTTATTGGTCTGCAGAGCAGGAATCAAGGAGTCAAAACCCAGGTTGCTTATTTCTACTTCATAGCCCTGTTCTGCGGCAATTGCGTGAATTATATCGATATCAAAACCCTTAAATTCCCCATTCTCCACATATTCAAAAGGTGCAAAAGTAGCTTCCGTTGCAACGACTAACTTCTTGTTGCCACCCTCTTTATTGCCTGCTTCCTGTCCACAACCTGTGGTGGTGAAAACTAAACCTAGCATCAGCATCATAACCATCAGCAATCTCAAGCATTTTTTCAACCAACTTCACTCCTTTATGTAATGTATATATTTAAATACGCCGAAATAATTATACATCTTTCTTTACTATTGGACAAGAAGCTTCATCTTTACCGTTAGCCCCATTGGTCTGATTTTAAAGGGCTTTATAGCTTAAAAATATATTGGCAAGCTCTTATTATTCGTCATAATCCGCCATCCACTCTTGCAAGTAGAAGCCTTTCTTGCTATTTTAGGTAGGTCGTGATAAAAAAAGGTTTCACTTGCAAAGGGGTTATCTGCACCATGAGAAGAACTCACAGACAAACACAGGCCGAACTAGGAATGTTGTTGGTGGCATTCATATGGGGAATAACCTTTGTCCTGGTAAAGAATGCTCTGGCTGATATCGGTCCTTATCTCTTCTTAGGAGTCCGTTTTATTCTGGCCTTCATAATTCTGGCCGTAATTTCTAACGATACCATTAAAATGCTAACATTACCAACTCTGCGAGACGGGGCCTGGCTGGGCTTCTTTTTGTTGATTGGTTATGGCTTTCAAACGGTTGGCCTGCAATACACTACTGCAGCGAATGCAGGATTTATTACCGGTTTGTCCGTAGTGCTGGTTCCTTTACTGTATGCGGCATTAAACCGTACTTTACCGACAACAGCGACCATGGGTACAGTTATTCTGGCCGCCGCAGGTCTTTATTTGCTTTCTGTTCCAGCAGGATCCTTCCAACTAGCCTATGGCGACCTGCTGGTACTGGTGTGTGCCTGTGCCTTTGCCTGTCATATTGTTTTCGTTGACCGTTTATCTCATCAACATCATTCCTCAGCCATTACAGGGGTACAAATTTTATTTGTTGGTATTGTCTGCCTGCTCCTGGGTCTGCTTTATGAACCTTTTCCTGCTGTATGGACCAAGAATGCCCTGGTAGCTATTTTCATTACTGCGGTATTCGCTACCACACTGGCCTTTTTACTTCAAAACTCTTTGCAGCATTACAGTACCCCTACCCGTATTGCGATCATACTCACTGCAGAACCAGTCTTTGCTGCCATGGCAGGCTATCTTTGGGCTGGAGAAACCTTTGATCTGCGCAGTATAATTGGCGCCGGTCTCATTTTGCTGGCTATGCTGTTATCCGTTCTCACCCAACGTCATAGATAAATACCAGCCAGGGAGAAAGCACCCTAAACCCTATAGCCAAATTGCACAGCCTGGACCCAGAAATAAAAATGGTGTGCATCTATTAACCTGTCAGATTCATATATGTATTTATATCTTTAAGCGCTCCATAAATTCCTGTTTGCTTATTCCTTGAATTTCAATTATTTTATTGCGTGATGTTTCACCGGCAATGATTTTACACGAACTTTTGC
>DUSB01000191.1 GCA_012840625.1 Syntrophomonadaceae bacterium | reverse complement strand
GTATCACTACGGGATACCTGGGCTAAAATGCAAAAAAAAGCACGCTCATAAAATCGTTAGACGAAAAGCTACAGCTTGCAAACAGAGCCAAAAAAAAGCCGGGATCATCCCGGCTTTTTTATTTCTGTTCGGCGAGATATTCATCTTTGATTTTACCAGCGATATATTTCTGAAAAGGGTCGTAATAGTATTCTACCAAGTAGGGGCGTGGGGATTCTACATCCTGAAGCCCCCAGACCAAAAAGTTTACTGCATCCTGAACCGCTTTGCCGCACTGACTGCAGTAGATGCAATCAGCTTTGGTGGCTCCCAGCATTTTCAATTGCTCGTTGCAGCAGCGAATATTATTGATGCCGAAAGCAGATTCATCGTAGATAAAACCCTGCTCATCCAGTGCATCCTTGAAAGACATGAGCTGGTGGTTGGGGAAAGCACTTTGCAAATTGTGACTACTATCGGGAAGGTCTGATTTTTCTACGCTGACCCAGTCAGTACGCCCCTCACGGAACAAGGTATACATACGGCTGTAAATGCCTTCCCTCGTCATCCAGTTGAACCACTCGTCGCCATCATGGGAGGCTTCTCCGCCTTTAACGAAGAAGTTAAACCCGGCTTCTCCTTCTGGTAAATCGCGTAATAAGGTGAGTTTATATATCATGCTGTTACACTCCTTATAATGGCTTTGATAAATACTTAAAGAGATTAAGTAACACAAGTATATAGCATGGATCAGGTAAAAACAAAGCGAAATCAAGAAATTTTTACATACTACTTTCCCCTTATCTCTTATGCCAGACGGCGGCAGGGACGGTGAAGGAATTAACCCGTTCTACGGGATGATTTTATCTATTATAAGCTGATTGTCCCTGCTGCTGATGCTTACGCTGTCGTTTTCCATGATTTCTCCAGCAATAATTTTACGGGATAGAGGGGTTTCAACTTCCTGCTGTATAACCCGTTTGAGAGGTCGAGCGCCATAAGCAGGATTGTACCCTTTTTGCGCTAGGTAATCTAAAGCTGCATCATCCCAGATTAATTCGCCATTGAAGTTCTTCTGAAAACGCTGATTTAGATTCTCCAGTAATAAAGACGCAATCTTTTTAATCTGTGGGCGAGAAAGGGCATGGAAAACAATTATTTCGTCCAGCCGATTCAGGAATTCAGGGCGGAAGCTCAGTCTCAGCAGGTCAAGAACCTGTTGTTTCATTTCTTCGTAATTTCCACCGCTTTCAGCATAATTCAGGATTTCCTGACTGCCAATATTAGAAGTTAGGATAATAATGGTGTTGCGGAAGTCGACGGTTCGCCCTTTGCCATCGGTTAGGCGTCCATCATCCAGAATCTGCAGCAGCAGATTGAATACATCGTTATGGGCTTTCTCAATTTCGTCAAACAAGATAACCGAATAAGGGCGCCGGCGTACTGCTTCAGTAAGCTGACCGCCTTCTTCATAGCCTACATAGCCAGGAGGAGCACCGATAAGCCGTGCTATGCTGTGTTTTTCCATGTATTCCGACATATCCAGTCGGACCATGGCGCGTTCATCATCGAAAAGAGCCTCGGCCAGCGCCTTACTGAGTTCTGTTTTACCTACACCGGTGGGACCCAGGAAGATAAAGCTGCCTACAGGACGCTGTGGATCTTTCAGTCCGCTACGGGAGCGGATAACGGCATCGCATACTGCCTGAACTGCTTCGTCCTGACCGATGACCCGCTGATGCAGGATTTCTTCCAGATGCATGAGTTTCTGGCGTTCTCCTTCTAATAGGCGGCTAACCTGTATACCGGTCCAGCGGCTGACTACTGCGGCAATGTCTTCTTCATCGACTTCCTCTTTAAGCAGCATGGTATGCTCTTGCTTGCCGGCCAGAAGTTCTTCTTCTGCTTTCAGCCTGCGGTTCAGTTCGTGTAGTTTACCGTATTTTAGTTCTGCGGCCCGGTTGAGATCATAATTGCGTTCAGCTCGCTCTATTTCGGTGCGGGTTTCTTCTATTTCTCGTTTCAGCTGACGTACCCGCGCGATAGCCTGTTTTTCAGCCTGCCATTGAGCCTTCATAACGTCTGCTTCACTGCGCAGTTCAGCCAGCTCTTTGAGGATGTTTTCATGGCGTTCCTGAGAAGCCGGATCGCTTTCTTTGGCCAGTGCAGCGGCTTCGATTTCCAGCTGCATGATGCGCCGGGTGATCTCATCCAGTTCAGTCGGCATGCTGTCGATTTCAGTGCGCAGGCGAGCGGCGGCCTCATCTACTAGGTCAATGGCTTTGTCTGGCAGGAAGCGGTCGCTGATATAGCGATCGGATAAAACGGCTGCTGCTACCAGGGCAGAATCCTTAATCCTGACGCCGTGATGGACTTCATAGCGTTCCCGCAAACCGCGTAGGATGGAAATAGTATCCTCTACCGAGGGTGCTTCTACCATTACCGGTTGAAACCGTCGTTCCAGAGCGGCATCTTTCTCAATATATTTACGGTATTCATCCAGGGTAGTGGCACCAATAGCACGCAATTCGCCGCGAGCCAGCATTGGTTTTAACAGGTTGGAAGCGTCCATGGCTCCTTCAGCAGCACCGGCGCCAACTACAGTATGCAGTTCATCGATAAAAAGCATAACCTGCCCGTCGGATTGCTGTACTTCCTGCAGCACTGCCTTGAGGCGTTCTTCAAATTCACCGCGGTATTTGGCTCCAGCTACCAGTGCACCCATGTCCAGGGCAATAATCCGTTTATCCTTTAATCCTTCCGGGACATCGTTGGCCACAATACGACGCGCCAGCCCTTCGACAATAGCAGTTTTTCCTACCCCCGGCTCACCGATGAGTACGGGATTGTTCTTGGTGCGGCGGGATAGGATTTCCATGACACGGCGGATTTCTTCATCCCGTCCGATAACGGGATCTAGTTTCCCCTCGGCCGCCAGTTTATTTAAGTCCCGACCATAGCGTTCCAGGGCTTCATAGGAATCTTCAGGATTATCACTGGTTACCCGCTGGGAGCCGCGTATGCTCTGCAGCGCTTTTAACAAACCTTCACGAGTTACGCCCAGACGCCGTAATAGATCTTTTAGATCGTTTTCACCTTCCTGCAGCATAGCCAGCAAGAGATGCTCTACACTGATATATTCATCTTTTAATCCCGCGGCTTCTTCTTCTGCTTTACCCAGTACCCGTGCCATGCTTGAGCTCATGTAGACTCCCCCATCGTATCCATGTACGGAGGGGATACGGTCTAACAGCTGTTTTAGCTGCTGATTTAAGACATTAAGGTTGATCCCAGCAGCTTCAAACAGGCGTGGCGTCAACCCATCTTTCTGCTCCAGCAGCGCCCATAGTAGATGCTTGGAGCTGAGTTCCTGATGGTGTTCCATGGCTGCTTTTTGCTGAGCCATAGTCAGCGCTTCACGGGATTTTTGTGTTAAGCGTTCTAAATTCATCTTTTTCACCTCGTTTTCTGGTTTTTAAATTTTAATTCTATTTTAGGTCTGTGAGCAGGATAGTAGTAATTACTTATATCCTGTTTACTTATCTTTCTGTTTTTTCATGCGGTACAGCTGTTCATAAAGCTGATATTCTTCCTCAGAAATCTGAGCAGGGATATCGATGCGGATACGTACGTATTGATGACCATGATCACCATTAGGGGTAGGGAGTCCCTTACCTTTGAGACGCAGCCGCTGGCCGGTATGGGTCTGGGGGGGGATTTTAATCCTGGCGCTGCCATCCAGTGTTCGTACTTCTTTACTGGTACCGAGTACAGCTTCTTCCGGGTGCAGGGTCAGCTCCATTTCCAGATCCTGTCCCTGAACCTGAAAAAGCGGATGAGGCAGCAAACGAACCTTCAGGTATAAATCTCCTGGAGGTCCACCCCGCAGGCCTTCGGCCCCCTGACCACGCAAGCGGATGGTTTGGCCGTCATGAATACCGGCTGGAATATTGATTTCCAGGGTCTTGCTGCCTGGTATTTGACCGAGGCCGGAACAGCGGCGGCAGATAGAAGAGGCGGACAGCCCTGTACCCTGACAATCGGGACAGGGCTTTTGGCTGGTAATTTGAATGCGTTTACTGCCGCCCCGATAAGCTTCTTCCAACGTCAATTCCAGTTCACTTTCAATATCCTGTCCTTTGGCGGGTTCGGGCTCGTAAAATGTAGTGCGGCCCTGACCCCGGCCGAATAAGGCTTCGAAGAAATCGCTGAAATCGCTCCAGCTTTCACCGCTGGGTTCAAAATTCGTGTAAAAATGCACTCCATCCATATTGGGCGAAGCCCTCCATTCCTGGCCAGCCCGCCAATTGCTGCCCAGTTGGTCATATTGGGAACGCTTCTCAGGATCACTGAGAACTTCATAGGCTTCGCTGATTTGTTTGAACTTCTCTTCAGCTTCGGCTTTGCTTTCCTCGGGGTGCAGATCGGGATGCCATTTACGGGCTAGTTCGCGATAGGCGGATTTGATTTCCTCTTCGCTGGCATCCCGATCAATGCCCAGAATTTTATAATAATCTTGATATTTAATTGCCATCGCTCACCACTCCGTTTGTTCACCAGTTTACATGGTGCTTATTTTTCTTCATAGTCAACATCTACCACGTCATCATCTTCAGGAGCCGCAGCGGTACCTGAGTAATTGCCTGTGTTCTGATATGCTGCTTGGCCGATACGAGACATAACGGCTTCCAGATCGGCTTTTAGTGAGCGGATTTCCTCCACCGCTGCTCCATCTTGTATCTTCTGTTGCAGCTCCTCTGCCAGTCTCTCGGCTTCAGCGCGGTCAGCAGCGTCTACCTGCTCGCCAAGGGCTTCCAGTTGTCGCTGGGCTTGATAAGCTAGGGTGTCGGCTTCATTTCTCAGTTCAACTTCTTCACGACGCCGCTTATCTTCGGCCCTATTTTTTTCGGCTTCTTTAATCATACGATCAATTTCTTGCTGATCTAAATTAGAGGAATCGCTGATAGTTACCGTTTGTTCTTTGCCAGTAGCCTGATCTTTGGCGGTGACTTTTAAAATACCGTTAGCATCAATGTCAAAGCTTACCTCTATCTGTGGTACACCGCGGGGAGCAGGGGCAATGCCTTCCAGCTTGAAGCGCCCTAGTGAGCGATTATCATGTGCCATTTCCCGCTCACCCTGCAGGACATTGATGTCGACCGCGGGCTGATTATCCTCTGCAGTAGTAAAAATTTCACTGCGCCGAGTGGGGATGGTGGTATTGCGTTCGATAAGTTTGGTCATTACACCGCCCATGGTTTCAACTCCCAAGGATAGCGGGGTAACGTCCAGAAGCAATACATCATCTACCTGACCGCCAAGGACACCAGCCTGTATAGCAGCACCCAGAGCTACTACTTCATCCGGGTTTACGCTCATATTGGGTTCCTTACCAGTCAGCTCTTTAACCAGACGCTGAACAGCAGGAATGCGCGTGGATCCCCCTACCAGCAGCACTTCATTAATATCCTGCGGGGTCAAACGAGCATCTTCCAGAGCTGCCATGACTGGCTGGCGGGTACGTTCTACCAACTCGTGAATCAGGTCTTCAAATTTTGCCCGCGTAAGTTTCATATCCAGGTGCTTGGGACCATCAGCATCGGCGGTAATAAAGGGCAGATTAATCTGAGTTTCCAGGGAACTGGATAATTCAATTTTTGCTTTTTCAGCTGCTTCGGTTAGACGCTGCAGTGATTGCTTATCTTTGCGCAGGTCAATACCATAATCCTTCTTGAATTCTTCTGCCATCCAGTCAACAATCGCTTTATCGAAATTGTCGCCTCCCAGATGGGTATCGCCGCTGGTTGATTTGACTTCGAATACTCCATCTCCAACTTCCAGAATGGAAACATCAAAGGTGCCTCCACCCAGATCGTAAACCAGGATAGTTTCATTGGATCTTTTATCCATGCCATAGGCCAGTGCGGCTGCGGTTGGTTCATTAATAATCCGCAGTACTTCCAGACCGGCAATCCTGCCGGCATCTTTTGTGGCCTGGCGCTGGGCATCATTAAAATAAGCGGGGATGGTAATCACTGCCTGGGTGATCTTTTCTCCCAGATATTGAGAGGCATCATCAACCAGCTTTTGTATAACCATAGCGGAAATCTCTTCCGGTGCATACTGTTTGTCTCCTATCTGGAAACGCACTGTATCATCCGGACCCTGTACGACATTATATGGGACCAACTTTCGTTCATCCGCTACTTCATGATAACGCCGCCCGATAAAACGTTTGACGGAATATAAAGTGTTTTCAGGATTTAAGGCGGCCTGTCGGCGGGCTACCTGCCCGACCAGTCGTTCACCGTCTTTTTTAAAAGCTACAACTGAAGGAGTGGTACGTGAACCTTCAGCATTCACAATTACTTCAGGGTTTCCAGCATCAATAAATGCTACCGCAGAATTGGTGGTTCCTAAATCAATACCAACTGTTCTTGCCATTTTACATACCTCCTTATGTGCAAATAAAATAATAGTCAGTCAAAAACAAAAAAACGCTCTAAATGCTAAAAGCAACCTACTCAATAGTGTTCCCATCTAAATCCATTATAAGCGCCTCTTTTTTAATAGTCAAGGAAGGTCAAAGATTTTTTTAAAATTTTTTGTTAAATTTTTTAAAAATGATACTAGGTTGGGCTAAAATGGTCTGAATTTAGTAGGAAAAGAGGGGGCAGGCATAAAAAAGAAAAAAGTATACCAGACGGTCGCACCGGGCTCAGCAAAATGTCGGAGGGGATCGTGGTGGGATTGCCCGCTATCTGGTAACCTTGTTTTATGTCATGATAATACAAAAAGAAATGCTGCTATTTTGCCCCTGCTGATATATCGTGAAAAATGGCCCGGGATTTATAATGGTCAGAAAGGTCATGGGTAAGAATAGTGGATATAGATAGTTTCTACCTATTGGAGGGGTGTACTTGCTTTATATGCTGGCAAGGCTAATAGAACAAAAAGGCGGGCGGGCTTATTATGCGGGTGGTTATGTGCGGGATCTACTTTCAGGCATAAACCCGTCCGGGATACAGGATAAGGATATAGAAATTTTTGGCATCAGCTGTTCGGAATTTATTCATTTGCTGGAGCCTTATGCAGAGGCCAGGGTGGTGGGGAAGGTCTATCCGCTGGTCAAGCTGCGGGGATATCCAGAGTGGGATTTTACCTTTCCGTTGCGACCGGATTTATCTTTGCGGGAAGCCTGCCGCCGACGAGATTTTACCATTAATGCCATGCTAATAGATGTGTTAAGCGGTGAGTTGTTCGATTTTTTTCAGGGGCAGGAGGATCTGGGGAAAAAGGTCATTCGCCAAACCACCAGCAGGGTTATAGCCGAAGATCCCCTGCGTGCTTACCGGGCCTGCCGCCTAGCGGCCCAGCTGGGTTTTAGCATTGAAGAGCAGACTATACAGGCTATAGGGCAGGCTGATCTGGGTGCGGTGGCAGCGGAAAGAATTTATGAAGAGCTGCGCCGGCTGCTTTTGAGTGATCATCCTGCCATTGGTCTGCGCTATATGGAAGAGAGTGGGCTGCTGACTCAGGTTCATCCCGAGCTTTATGCCTTGGTAGATTGTGAACAATCGCCGAAAAATCATCCCGAGGGCAGTGTGTGGGAACATACCCTGCTGGTAGTGGAGCAGGCCAGCCGGCGCAAAGATCTTTCCCGGGATGCGGAGGTGTTTATGCTGGCAGCTCTGCTGCATGACATAGCCAAGCCGCTGGTAACCCGGCAGGAGAAGGATAAGGTAACTGCCTATGGACATGATACCCGGGGAGGGCCGCTGGCTTACCGGTTTTTGGAGCAACTGCGGGCTCCCCGGCGTACAGCAGAAGCGGTGGCAGACCTAGTCAGGGAGCATATGCATCCAGTGCTGCTGTACAAACAACGGGAGCAAATAACGGATAAGGCTATTCGTAGGTTGGTCAGTCGCATTGATGTAAGCGAGCTGCTTTTGTTGGCGGAGGCAGATTACTGCGGTCGAACTCTTAAACGCGATTTTACGCCTATCAAAGAATGGCTGACCGACTACATTAACCGTCTGGACCTGTCGCTGGAGGGAGGTTTTCCTCCGGTAGTGCAGGGACGGGATTTAATGGCCATGGGGATTCCACCGGGAAAAGATTATGCCAGACTGCTTGATTATGCCTATGAATGGCAACTGCAGGGCTGCAGCCGGGAGGAAATTCTGCGCCGCCTGGAGGAACTGATCGTCAGATGAGGATATCCTGTGACAATGGAGAACTGTTTTCTGTCGCAGGCGCTTATATTATAATAGAACCAGAGATTTCCTATTAAAGGAGAAGGCTATGAATAAGGCGGGTAAAATCATACTGGCAGTTGTCTTGCCGCTGCTGATTGTATTTGTTTCATCGCTACTTATTTTTATCTGGCATATTCAGTATGGAGGGGTGGTGCTTAATCCGGAGCAGCTGCATATGCAGGAGAACTCTACTCTGCTGGCGGCTGATGGTTCGGTGCTGTTAAGCTTGAGTGGTGACGAAAACCGGACGCTGGTTTCGCGGGATGAAATATCAAATTCGGTAATCCAGGCTCTGCTGGCCACAGAAGATCGAAGTTTCTACGAGCATAATGGGGTGGATGGCAGGGCGGTTATCCGGGCTTTTATGGCCAACCGGCAGGCAGGTGCTATTGTACAGGGTGGGAGCACCATTACCCAGCAGCTGGTAAAGCTGTGCTATCTTAGCCCGGAACAGAGCTTCCATCGCAAGATACAGGAAGCCTATATGGCGTTACTTTTTGAGCAGCAGTATAGCAAAGAGCAGATCCTGGAGTTTTATTTAAATAATGTTTATTTTGGTTCGGGAGCTTATGGGATCGAACAGGCTGCTCAGGTTTATTTTGGCAAGCACGCGGTGGAACTGGATGAACGCGAGGCGGCTTATTTGGTGGCTCTGCTGAAGGCGCCGCATTATTATGCGCTGCATGGAGAAGAGGCGAAAAACCGCTGTCAGCAGGTGTTACAGTTTATGCAGCTGTGCGGTTATCTAGAAAGTGTTCCAGATCTTTCGGATCTGCAGGTGCAGGGTAATCGGCCCATATATCGGGGGGATTATCTGGCTGATTATGCTATTGAGGAAGCAGAAGCCATCATGGGTTATGCTGTACCCGGGAGAGGTCTGGTTATAGAAACGGCTATTGATCCTGAGTTGCAGGCCGGGTTGTGTCAGCATTTTTCTGACCCGGCTAATTTTCCGCTCGGCAAAGGCGGACAGCCGGTACAGGGAGCGGCGGTTATTATGGATGTCCAGAGCGGCGAAGTTGTGGGTATGATAGGGGGCAGAGATTATCATATACGCGGTTTAAACCGGGCCGCCCATTCCCTGCGTCAGCCAGGATCAGCTATTAAACCAGTTCTGGTCTATGCACCGGCACTGCAAAGCGGAATGAAGCCGGAAGATTGGCTGGAAGATAAGCCGTCCACTTATCAGATGGAAGATGGTACCATCTGGAAGCCGCAGAACTATGATCATCAATATCGGGGCAGAATTACCATGCGGGAGGCGGTTAAGCGGTCGGTAAACACCTGTGCAGTGGCGGTTATGGATGAGCTGGGAGTGGACACCTGTATTGCTCTGGCGGAGAAACTGGGTATCAGTAGCCTGGTGAAAAAGGGTGCCGCCAATGACTGTACCCTGGC
>DUSB01000190.1 GCA_012840625.1 Syntrophomonadaceae bacterium | reverse complement strand
GCAATTTCAAAGGCCGGGGGGCGCTGTTGACAATCACCGCATAGAGTTTCTCCCTCTTCAATATACTTGCCGCATTTCATACAGATGGGGGAGGCATTGCTTAATTCATGCATTCTGGCCACACATTGGCTGCACCAGGGACGGCGTCGATTATAGTTGCCCGGCTGGTGGCATAAACAACACTTTTCCTGCGGAAAAAGAAGATCTAATAAAAAATCCTGCATGGTCAAGCACCTCTCTTTGACCTCATCATCTTGACCTCATCATCACGATACCGCGTTTCTAATGCGGGAGATATGGAGGTAGAAAAAACGAATGGAAATGCGGGTAATCTATTGCAAGTAGATATCATTATATCACAACATCATAATTTGGGTATGCGAATATTATCTGTTTGAAGATAATTTGAGGATAAAATATCCAATTTTAGGTGCCAGGCTGGGTAATGAAGATTAAAATAGAAGGGTTGGATAAACAAAGACGATCGGCTATGAGATGCAAGGCAGGCGAAGCCTGTGGATAAGCTGGGATTTGCAAAACCAGACGATCGTCAGGATGAAGTTTTCTTAGAGCCTGACGGGTTTTTTTTTCCGCGCTTTCACTATCTGTTAATGAAATGATAACCTGGCGAGTTGGTCGAACCGGGCGTAAACGCCCCGCCTGCAAAGCAGCCACCAAAATGATAAACCATATGGATAAACAGGCCAGCTTTAACAAAATAATCATTTTAGGACCTCCTATCGGCACAGGCTTTGGCTGATATATACTATGCCAGACAGGAGCATTTTGATTACTCCAAACTAGGGCAGCCAATTAAAAAAGGCTGCCTTAGTTGACAAAATCTATTCCTCCTCCGGTACGAGGTTATTTTTCAAGGCATACAAAGCAGCCTGGGTGCGATCTTTGACCCCTAATTTACGAAAAATGCTGGTCATATGGTTTTTAACCGTTTTTTCACTGATAAACATTTTTTCTGCTATATCCCGGTTGCTGTATCCTTTTACCAGCATGCCCAGGACATCTTTTTCCCGTCTGGTCAGCTTGACTTCTTCTTTTTTCGTTTCGCTGCTGGTCAGTTCCTTGACTAGCCTTTTGGCTACTCGGGGGTGAATGACCACTTCACCATCCAGAACCCGATAAATGGTTTCGATTAATTCACTGCCAGCTACATCTTTTAACACATAGGCGGACACCCCTGCTTTTACCATTTCTATCACTTCATCATCCTCATAAATGGTCAGAGCGATGATTTTGGTGGCAGGTATTTCCTTTTTTATGACTTTGGTGGCTGCTATGCCATCCGTGCCCGGCATATTGATATCCATTAATATGACATCGGGCTTTTCCTGGCGGGCTATATCAATTGCTGCCTGTCCATCTCCTGCTTCAGCTATAATATCGATGCGTTCATCGCGCTGCAGAAGCTTGATCAAACCTTCACGAACCAGTGCATGATCATCTGCTATTAAGACCCTGATTTTATCCTCCACTATTTTCCTCTCCTTCTGTTGGCACTTCAATAATGACCTGCGTACCCTCGCCAGGTGAGGATAAAACTTGTATGTTCCCCCCCAGGAGCTCAGCACGCTCTTTCATCCCTATAATTCCATAGCTGTCTTTTTTGGTCTCCCTTATCTGGGCCTCATCAAAACCGCATCCTTCATCCTTTACCACCAAGCAAAGGCGTTCGTCCATGCATTCAATTTTCACCAGTACCCGCCTGGTACCAGAATGCTTGCGCGCATTGGTAATGGATTCCTGTACCAGCCGAAATAAAGCGGTTTCCAGGGATAGATCCAATTGTGGCATGCTGCCAAAATGTACAAATTCGATCTCGAAGTTATATTTGCTTTCGTAATCATCAAAATAATCCTGGAGTGCAACCAGTAAACCCGATTCATCAATCACATTGGGTTTAAGGTCAAACATAACCCGCCGTACTTCATCTAGGGCATCGTGAGCCATCTGGCGAACGCTGTCCAGTTCTTTCTGGGCTTCGCCAACGTTTTCCTGACACAGCACATCGATTAAATCCATCCGGATCAACATCCCTGCCAGAGTCTGGGCCGGCCCATCATGTAACTCACGAGCCATTTTTCGTCTCTCAGCCTCCATGGCCTCTACAATCCACAGGCCAATTTGCTGCTTTTTTTGCGCTTCTTTGAGGCTATCCGTTAATTTATCGATATTTCCTTCTAAAATCTTCAATGCCAGGTTGGTACTTTCCAGATAATTGTCAGCCTGGGAGGCGATTTTTTGGAATTTTCTCAGCTGTATATCCAGCTCATCGCGCCTTTTGCGTAAGAAGGTTTCCTGCTGCCTCAAGCGGATCAGGGTAGCATGCGCCTGGCGAACCTTCTCGAAGGCCTGTTTGATTTCTGTTTCTGAATAGGCATAAAACTCCTCGCTGACCTTTGCCAGGTGATTGCGTGCTTTCTGTTCTTTTAGCTCATACTGATCCACCGCCTTGATAAGCTGACTGGTTAGAGCAGCCACTTCCTCCTGGCTGGAACGCACAAAAACCACCTGCCGATGGCATTCTTCTGAGATTTCATAGATAATGTCTCGACCG
>DUSB01000189.1 GCA_012840625.1 Syntrophomonadaceae bacterium | reverse complement strand
TGGGTGGAGGAAAACCAGGATCTGGTAAAATCCTGGTTACCCCAAAGTTCAAAATAACATATAAGCAATCATAGAAAAACAAGACGGGGGTCCATCCCTGCCTTAGACTGCAGACAAAACCGCTTTCAGTTCTGAATTACTGGAAGCGGTTTTAGTATTCTGATTTTAAACGCCAAACTGCCTGCATAGATCCGCAAAAAAAGATACAGGATAAGCAGGAAACAGTATAAAAAATGGCTTTTTTATTGACAAATGGATAAACTTTTCTTATACTAGTCATCAGATACCCGAGGGGGGTATAAAGGTGGTGACCATATGGTAGTGGATACAAATAAAGATATGATCTTACGTTTGCGCAGGATAGAAGGTCAGGTACGTGGTGTTCAGCGTATGATTGAGCAAGAAGCAGATTGTGGCGAAGTATTGAATCAGATTACCGCTATTAAATCAGCTGTTAATCAAGTAGGCATTCTGGTATTTGAACATTATGCCCGGGACTGTATTTCTCGTTCCATCAATGAACCGGATGGCGAAGATTATTTTAATGAAATCATGACCTTAATGAGCAGATTTGTCAAATAGATAAGGCTTGTGGGTGGTAAAAGGAGGAAGGCAAGATGTCAAACGTAAAAACGATTACAGCTCAGAACTTCCGGCAGGAGGTTTTAGAAAGTGACCAACCCGTACTCATTGATTTTTGGGCCCCCTGGTGTGGACCCTGTAAAATGATGGGGCCAGTTATCGATAATGTGGCCAGAGAAAATGAGGGTAAAATTGTGGTGGGAAAAGTAAATGTAGATGAAAACCAGAGCCTGGCTGCAGAATATGGTATTCGTGGCATCCCCACCATGGCCATTTTTAAAGCAGGGCAGGAAGTAAAAAGGATTGTTGGTGCGGTACCCAAAACCCAGCTGCAAAATATTATTGATGCCATCGTGGAATAAATATATCCCTGTAGACCATACCCCCCGAATGCATTAAGATAGCAGATAAAATTGATACCGGAGTACGATAGAAATAGTACCCCGGTATTATTTATTTTTTTGCCTGGGCAGCCGGGTGAGAAAGTCGCGGATTTTTTGTTCATAACCGTTGGAACCGGGCTGATAAAAAGAGCTGTTTTGAAGCTCATCAGGAAGATACTGCTGTTCAATATACCCGCCGTAGTGGTGCGGATATTTATAGCCGACTCCTTTACCCAGCAGTTCAGTAGAGCGGCGATGGGATGTATCGGCAATATGAGCCGGTACTGTAATATGTTTCATAGAGCGTACGGTCTGCAGAGCTTGATCAATAGCCATTTTACTGCTGTTACTTTTGGGGGCTGTGCACAGGTATATGGTGGCCTCGGCCAGGGGAATACGGGCTTCAGGCATACCAACATGTTCCAGTGCTGCTGCGGCTGATACCGCCATGGTTAAAGCATAGGGGTCTGCTAGGCCAATATCTTCTGCGGCATGAACAATCAAGCGCCGGCTGATAAAGCGGGGATCTTCTCCAGCTTCCAGCATGAGGGCCAGCCAGAAAAGAGCTGCATCAGGATCTGAGCCCCGAATACTCTTAATAAAAGCTGAGATGGTATCATAATGATAATCACCATCGCGGTCATATTTCAGCACCAGACCTCCGGTTACCCTTTCTACCCGTTCAGGGGTAATGGTTAATGAGCCTTCTTTATCGGCATAGGAATGGAAAAGTGTATCCAGGATATTTAAGGCCATACGGGCATCTCCCTGTGAAGACTGTATGATCATGGATAGGCTCTGTTCGTCCCAGGTGATATCATAGTTTCCCAGACCTCTATCCTGATCTTGCAAAGCCCGTATCAGAATGCTGCGAAGCTCAGTCTCATCAAGGGGTTCCATTACATAAAGTTTCATGCGTGATAAAAGAGCTCCATTCATTTCATAAAGGGGATTTTCGGTAGTAGCTCCTATCAGGATCAGGGTACCATCTTCCACATAAGGCAGTAATACGTCTTGTTGAGATTTATTAAAGCGATGAATTTCATCTACAAAAAGAATGGTTTTTTGCTGATAATAGTTCAGGCGGTCGGCAGCATCAGCAGCGATTTTACGAATTTCATTAACCCCTGAACTGACCGCTTTCATCGAGGCATAATAAGAGCGTGTGGTACCGGCAATTAAGCGGGCAATGGTTGTTTTCCCCGTGCCAGGCGGTCCATATAGCACAAACGAATGCAGGCGATCTTTTTCAATGGAACGCCGTAAGGGTGCATCAGGACCAATAATATGCTGCTGTCCCAGCACTTCATCAAGGCTGCCCGGACGCATTCTCCAGGCCAGGGGGGCATTTTGTGTTGTTGTTTCTTGATTGGCCATTGAAAACAAATCCATGTCATTCACTCTCCAGAAAAAATTCCCTTCGTCCTTGAGGACGCGAACGATGTTCCAGGATTGACGTAAAAAGAACTAGGTTGCTCTGATCGCAACCTCCTGTTCTGGATGTTCCAGGATGTCCAGTAATTGATCTTTATCTTTGTATTGAACCAGGATGAATAAAATATCCCTGGGCTTAATGATGGTATCGCCACGGGGGGTAATAATTTCTTCCTTTCTTACAATTGCAGTTATTAGGCTATTTTCTGGCAGGGTAAGATCCTGCAATGATTTATTGACCAGAGGAGAATCTTTTTCTACCAGATATTCGATTAGCTCACTTTCTGTTTCCTGTAAAGCAACAATTTCAAAGGCATAAGGTGAAGACGGTTTCGCAGCGGTTAAGAGTCCCAGTTTTTCAGCTACCAGATCGATGCTGGAGCCCTGTATTAAAGCTGAGAGTACCACCACAAAAAACACCACATTGAAATAGTAAGACCCACCTTCTAAACCAGCTACATAAGGATAAGTGGCCAATACAATGGGAATGGCTCCTTTAATGCCGCCCCAGCAAAGAAAAAGTTTTTCTTTTAAAGTATAGGGCCAAAACATTGTACACAGAAAGACGGCTACCGGTCGGGCTATAAACATCAAAATGAGAGCAATTACGATGCCATGTTTCCAGGTACCCAGCAGTTCTGAAGGGAAAACCAGCAGCCCCAGCATAAGGAACAAAGAAACTAGGCTGAAGGTTGACAAACCTTCTAAAAAACGTTTAATACCCTGCTTATATACAAAGTCGGTATTGCCTATAAAGCAACCAGCAATAAAAACTGCCAGATAGCCATTGGAGTGTATTGTATCTGCTAGGCCATAACTAAGGAAGCAAAAGCCCGTCAGCAGCACATAGTAAAAGCCGCCTGAATCAAGTTTAATACGATTAATAATATAAGGAGCTATTTTACCAACAATAAAACCTATCGCTAGGCCCCCGATAATCTGCCAGGTCAGATTGCCTATAAAAGCAGCTGGACCAGGTATGTTACCCTGTATGGTGTCGATGATAGCAATAGTCAAAATAATGGCCATAGGGTCATTGGAAGCAGACTCTACCTCCAGAGTAGCGGTTGTTTTAGCTTGAACGCTTTTATCGCGAAATATAGCAAAAATAGCCGCGGCATCGGTGGACGATATGATAGCACCAATCAGAAAGGCGGATTCCAGGGGTAAGCCGATCAGCCAATGTGATACCAAGCCCAGGGTGACAGCAGTAATAATAATTCCGATGGTGGCCAGGGAGAAAGCAGGTTTAAAAGCTATTTCTAAAAGGTCTTCACGGGTATTAAAACCACCTTCAAACAAAATAAAAATCATAAAGGCAATGGCAATCTGTTGTGCTCGGATGGGGTCATCAAAATAGACAAGATTGAAGCCATCACTGCCCACCAGCATACCCAGAGCCAAAAAGACAATCAATCCCGGGATTTCTAAGCGAGAAGATAATTTTGTGCAGAAGGCAGCCAGGATCAATAGTACTGCAAATAATAGGATCATTTTATCCTCCTTAAAAAACCCTTCCTATAAAGCTTTTTTTAAGTCTTTTGTTTTATTCACTTTTAATAAAGAATATTTTTACCTCCTTATAAGGTTATCAGATTCCTGCATGCTGTCCAATTGTTTTTTAGAATTGATTTGCCCGCTATGATGTTAAAATTGACCATTTTCACCGCTAACTGGATTGAAGTTGGCTTGATGTGGGAGCAAAAGGTTATAATAATGAGGAATATAATAGCAGGAGACGATAAGGATGCGGGTGGCAGTACTTATGAGTGGTGGGGTAGATAGCACCGCTGCGGCTTTGCTGCTGTTGCAGCAGGGATATGAGGTCTTTGGTATAACCATGGTGCATATGGATGATGGTGTGGGCGAGGAGGCTGCTAGGGCAGCCGCTGATTTAGGTATTCAACACCATATTATTGATTTACATTCTGTTTTTCAAGAGACAGTGGTGCAATATTTTTGTCAGGAATATGAACGGGGTAGAACGCCCAATCCCTGTGTAATGTGCAATGAACAAATTAAGTTTGGCATTCTGTTGCAGGCGGCGCTGGATTTAGGGGCAGATAAAGTAGCTACCGGTCATTATGCCCGGGTGGAATTTGATGTCGAAAAACATTGTTATCATCTGAAGAAAGGAAAAGACCCCCAAAAAGATCAAAGCTATTTTCTTTATCGCTTACAACAACAGCAATTAGCACGTATTCTTTTTCCCCTGGGAAACTATCTTAAGGAAGAAGTCCGCGAGTTTGCCCAACGGCATTCGTTGGAAGCATCCGCAGCCAGGGAAAGTCAGGAAATATGCTTTATTCCGGATGATTATCGTGCATTCATCCGGCCCCGGGTTAGCTATCAGGCAGGCAGCTTTATTGATCGAAAGGGTAAACGACTGGGCAGCCATCAGGGTATTCCCTTTTATACTATTGGGCAGCGCAGGGGTTTAGGAATCAGTGCAGGCCGCCCTGTTTATGTTACCAGGATTGATGCCCGGCATAATCAGATTGTACTGGGAGATGAGGAGGATCTATATACCAGTATCGTACGTTCCGAGCATAACAGCTTTGTCTATCCGCAGATAGACAGCAAGATGGTACAGGTTACGGCTAAAATTCGTTACGCAGCCAGGGAAAAACCAGCTGTTCTAAGCCACATATGTGATGATGTCTGGGAACTTGTTTTTGATGAAGCTCAACGAGCGGTTACTCCGGGACAGAGTGTGGTCTATTATCAGGGTGAATATGTTTTAGGTGGGGGCATCATTATGTCAGAAAATATCTAAAGCAAGGATATTTTTATAAAAAGCTCTTTTTCAGACATATTTTAGAAGGGTCACAGCCCTTCTTTTTTTATTGAAAAGATTATGCTGGTGGCAAACTATAAGCAAAAAGAAACTTTGCTGCCGGTGGTGGAAAGGAGGGATATAGGTATGAAAACACGTAATATCCGACATTTACCGGTTTTTTTAGAAGCCAGAGGGGAAGTAATCGCCACAGTGCAAAAGGCAGTTATTGGGGATGATTTCGAACTTTTGTATCTGGTGGTAGAAACAAAAGATGGAAAAGAAGGCATCATATATCGGCAAGATTTTGTATTAAGCGCAGATTCAGTTTTAATCTACGATTTAAATAGTATTAAATCTTATGCACATGGGGAAGAATTATCAATGGTGAACAAAAAAATTGGAGATCGCATCTTTAATCATCAGGGTAGAGAACTGGGGAATGTAAGCGACTTTGTCGTTAACCCCAGCAATAAAAACGTAGAAGCTGTAGAGATCTCATCCGGTACCCTGGTGGATCTTCTTCATGGACGGCAGCAGGTGCCGCTTGAACAGATAGTCTGGGCCAGTGATTTAAGTGCTGTGGTTCAGGAAGAAAGGAGTGAAAGCTGATGACTTACCGCTGTCCGGTCTGTGGTGGACTACAGGTTGGTAAAGTAGGAAGTGACCAGTATTATTGCTGGAACTGTTTTTTGGAATTTAACTACACCCATGGGGTGCCCAACCTTTATGAACTGGCTGAAGACGGAAGTTTGATTGCCATAGAGCGAAATTCCGATTTTGTCTAGGCAGAATCAAGCTGATGAGAATCGTCAAAGGACAGAAAAATGATTATCAAACGTAAAAGTTTACGCTATCTTTTACTACTGGTGCTGCTTGCTGGCACCGCTTATTTTTTATACCAGGTATGGGACGTGGTAGCAAGTTTTTTAATTGCGGCTTTACTGGCCTATTTTTTATATCGTCCCGTGAATTGGGTTGAGCAAAAAGGTATATCCCGCTTCTGGAGCATACTGACAGTCTATCTGCTGCTGGCGGCTGTACTGGCTTTGTTTTTATGGTTTGCGATTCCGGGGCTGGTGCGAGAATTATCCGCAGTGGGCAAAATGCTGCCTGGCTATGCTGATCAGGCTCAGGATTTTGCCTATCAGATTGAAAACATCGAACTGCCGGGTAGGATGGCAGAAATACTACAGGAAAATACCCGCAAAATTGAAAATATCATGTACAATGGCATCAAAGGTTTATTGGGAGGCATTTATGCTTTTTTCAGTAAAGCGCTGGTAATCATTTTTGCCCCTATCCTCGCTTTTTACATCTTGAAAGATTGGGAAAAAATTAGAGAGTCTTTTTTTGCCCTGATTTCCCCTCAAATGCGTCTGGAGGCCAGCCGCCTATTCAAGCAGATTGATGAGGTGCTGATCGAATTTTTCAAGGGTCATTTATTCGTGGCAACGCTGGTAGGAACCTTTACCGGTATAGCAGCAGCTCTATTGGGGGTGAAGTTTGCTTTACTGATCGGTATTCTATCCGGGGTTACCAACCTGGTACCTTATTTTGGTCCCATATTGGGCGGCATACCGGCCGTTGGTCTGGCTCTTTCCCAATCAGTCCGGCTGGCTATTTATATGACCATTGCGATCATCCTTATTCAACAGATTGAATCAAGTCTGATTACCCCCAAGATTATTGGTGATCGTCTGGGTATGCATCCATTGTTAATCGTGTTTGCCCTTCTGTGCGGGGGAAAGCTTTTTGGTATCTGGGGCATGTTATTCTCAGTTCCGGTGACTGCATCCTTGAAAATTATCGCATCCTTTGCTTATCTTAAGTTGCTGGACGGTTAAAAACTTGCTTCTTTCCTTATGTTGACATCAATAGTGATATAACTGAAAATAGGTAAAGTATAGTATATATAGATTTGAGGGGGACGGACTTGTGTGGACTAGCAGCGAAATTCGAAAAAGTTTTCTTCAGTATTTTGAAGAAAGGGGACATACCATCGTAGAAAGCTCTTCGCTGGTACCGGTAAAAGATCCAACATTATTATTTACCAATGCGGGAATGAATCAGTTTAAAGATGTGTTTTTAGGCATTGAACAGCGTAATTATAAAAGAGCATGCACAGCGCAAAAATGTGTTCGTGCTGGAGGCAAACATAATGATCTGGATACGGTAGGGAGAACCGCGCGCCATCATACCTTTTTCGAAATGCTGGGCAATTTTTCTTTTGGTGATTATTTTAAACAGGAAGCCATTGCCTATGCATGGGATTATCTTACCCGGGAAGTCCATTTACCTGTAGAGAAATTATGGGTAACCATATATAAAGATGATGATGAGGCCTATCAAATCTGGCAATCAACTACCGATATTGATCCACAGCGTATCATACGTCTGGGTGAAAAAGATAATTTCTGGAGTATGGGAGATACAGGACCTTGCGGACCATGCAGTGAAATTTACTATGACCGCGGGGAAAGTGCCGCCTGTGGAGCCGATTGTGCCCTGGGTGTATGTGACTGTGATCGCTGGTTAGAGGTATGGAACCTTGTGTTTATGCAGTATAACCGAGATGAAGAAGGGAAGATGACCCCGCTGCCTCATCCCTCCATTGATACTGGTATGGGATTGGAACGTCTGGCTTCCATTCTTCAAGGGGTAGATAGCAATTTTGATACCGATCTTTTTACCCCGCTTATACATAAAATTGAAAAGCTTACCGGCAAGACCTATGATGCAGGAGAGGCAGGCTTTCCTTTCCGCGTCATTGCTGACCACAGTCGCGCCTGTACTTTCTTAATTGCAGATGGAGTCTTACCTTCCAATGATGGTCGGGGGTATGTATTGCGCCGCATATTACGGCGTGCAGTACGTTTTGGGCAGTTTTTGGGGCTGGAAGAACCCTTCCTGTATCGCATGGTTGATGTGGTATGCCAGGGTATGAAGGATGCCTATCCTTATTTAATTGAAAAGCAATCTTTTATAGAGGAAGTGATCCGTCTCGAGGAGGAACGTTTCTTTATTACCCTTAAAGATGGGGTTATGAAAGTAAAGGAAATGATGTCCCGGGCTAAAGCTGAACAGCGTTATGTGATTTCCGGGATGGAAGCCTTTACCCTTTATGATACCTATGGATTCCCGCTGGATTTAACCGAAGACATTGCTGAAGAAAACGGTTTTACAGTGGATATAGAGGGTTTTGAGCAAAAGATGGAAGAGCAACGTAGCCGTGCCCGTGAAGCCCGGAAAAATGGGCCAGCTTTTGGACAGGAACAGCATGTTTCAGAGCTGCTGGCAGCAGTACCTGCTTCAGAATTTTGTGGTTACGAACGTTTTAAGGCTGAATCTGAAATCCTGGCCCTCGTAAAAGATGGTGAAAAAATAGATGCCGTTCAGGATACTGAGGCATGGCTGGTTAGCAGAGTTAGCCCCTTTTATGCAGAAAGCGGAGGTCAGATAGCTGATACAGGGGTTATTCGTGGAGCAAATGGTTCGATGCAGGTTAGCGATGTACAGAAAGTTGGTGCCTGGATTCTGCATCATGGTTATGTGAGTGGGCATTTACAAAGCGGTGAAACGGTAATCCTGCTTATTGATGCTGACCGCCGTATGGATATTTCCCGCAATCATACTGCTACTCACCTCCTGCACCGCGCCTTACGTAATGTCCTTGGTGAGCATGCCCAGCAAAAAGGTTCCCTGGTAGAAGCAGAACGGCTGCGTTTTGATTTTTCGCATTTACAGGCTTTGCGTACAGAAGAATTACGCCAAATTGAGGCCATTGTCAATGAAGCGATATTAAACATGTATGATGTTTCTGCAGAGCTTATGAGCCTGGAACAAGCTAGGGAAAAAGGTGCTACGGCTCTTTTTGGGGAAAAATATGGGGAGGAAGTTCGAGTTGTAGAGATTGCGGATTTCAGTATGGAGTTATGCGGTGGTGCTCATGTAGAAAATACCGGCGCAATCGGTTTGTTTAAAATCATCAGCGAGGGCAGCATTGGCTCCGGTCTGCGGCGTATAGAAGCAGTAACCGGCAGGCATGCCCTGGCTTATCTCAACCAGATGGAAGATGCGCTCAAGGAAAGTGCAGAGATGCTGCGCACCAATCCGCTGGAGGTTCCCGAACGGATTAAAGCCTTAAACCGCAGCCTTAAAGAATATGAAAAGGAAATTGAAAACTTGAAAAACCAGATGGCCCGTGCAGCAAGTGGAGACCTGATGGAAGAAGCATATGAATACGGGGGAACCAATATTTTAATCAGTGAACTGCCAGCAGCCGATGCCGGGAATTTAAGAGAAACGGCCGAGAGGCTGCGCGACAAATTGGGAAGCGGTGTAGTTATACTCGGTAGTGCCCAGGAGGAAAAGGTTGCTTTGGTATGCTTTGCCAGCAAGGATGTAGTGCAAAGGGGAATACATGCTGGCAAAATCATAGGTGCAGCCGCCAAAGTAGTTGGTGGCGGAGGTGGGGGCAGGCCGGATATGGCTCAGGCAGGAGGAAAAGAACCTGACCAGCTTAAGGCAGCCCTCCAAACGGCCCGGGAAATAGTAGAAAAAAACCTGGTTTAACTACAGGAGTTTTTATGTCTGGTATAGAACTGACGTGGTAATGGGGAGGTGTTATAATGCCCCGTAAATCGGATGAGCATACGGTTAGTTTTAAATGGAATAAAGAGAACGACACCCAGGTGCATAGCATTTTAAAAGCCGTTTATCAGGCGCTGGAGGAAAAAGGGTACAACCCGATTAACCAGCTGGTAGGTTATATGATATCAGGTGATCCAGCCTACATTACCAGTCATAAACAGGCCCGCAGCTTGATTTGCAAGGTTGATCGTGATGAGATTATGGAAGTTTTGTTGCAGCATTATTTACAGTAGCTTGCTGGAAGTTTTCCTATGGATAGTTTTACACATAAAGGCGGAAATATATGAGAATAATGGGTTTAGATTATGGTGAACGAAGAATTGGTATAGCGATCAGCGATCCTCTGGGTTGGACAGCACAGCCCCATTCAACGTTGGTGCGAAGCAATGAGCAGGCAGATATGAATTATTTAAAAGACCTATGTGTTAAGTACCAGATCGAACGTATTGTAATAGGCTTACCATTGAATATGAATGGCAGTCTGGGACCAAAAGCGCTTGAGGTACAGGCGTTTGGTGACCATTTAGCTGCGGAATTAAAGATACCGGTAGAATACAGCGACGAAAGACTTAGCACTGTAAGTGCAGAGAAAGTCCTGCTGCAGGCAGATGTTTCCCGGCGTAAACGAAAAAAAGTAATAGACAAGCTAGCGGCGGTTACAATACTACAAAGCTATTTGGACAAACAGGTTCAGGGTTAATTTGACAAAGAAGAGAGGAAAATATTAGAATTAGCTTATCTTTGGAAAAGAGGTGTATATATGACGGAGGACCACTTCGAAGAATTTCCCATTTTGGTTTTAGTAGATGAAGAAGGCAGGGAACATGAATTCGAGCTGCTGGCTGAAATGACCGTTGATGAAGAAAGTTATCGTGTATTAGTTCCCCTCGAAGGCCAGGATGAAGAAAGCGAAGAAATTGAAGTTGTGATTTTAAAGGTCGTTTACGATGAAGAAGGCAGTGAATTCCTGGCTGATATTGAAGATGATGAAGAATGGGAGAAGGTGGCTGACGCCTGGCAAGAGCTGATCGATAATGAGGAGTTGTAAAAAAGAAGCCCGCGGGCTTCTTTTTTTTGTTCAAATACTCATTTTTTACCCGGTAAAATATATTATAATATAAAGTAATGCTTTTATAGTGGGGGATAATTTTGCAGTGGAGTGGTTTAAAAAAAGAATTCGTTTTTGTTGGCCTTATACTGCTGGGAATCATAACTGCGTTGGGACTATACTTTTATCAGGCTGTAGCCAGCCAGCAGGTCTTTGCTCCGGGGGTACAGATTGCTGGTATACCAGTGCAGGGGAAGAACTGTGATGAAGCCAGTAGCTTGCTGGCAGCCAAAATGGAGCAGTTGTGGACGGTGCCGGTGGAATTTTACCGTGAAGACTATACGTATGAATGTACTATGCGGGATCTTTGTGAACCTATTGATATAAAAGGCTTTGTTAAGGATGTATGGGATAAAGAGCAGCATCTGGATTGGAAGGAGAAGCTGCGCAGCCTGGATGGAAGACATTATCGCTGTTATAGCTTAACCCTTAATTATGATGCGGCAGTAAAGGATAAGCTGCATCGAGAATGGAATGAACGCTGGTCAACACCCTATACCGATGCGCGAGTGATTATAAACGCTCAGGGTAAACCGGAAGTCCTACCCGGACAGATAGGAACGCGGGTGGATATAAACGCAACCTATATGTACCTGCCCCAGGAATTAAAAGAGATGGGTGAGCTTTCAGTATTGATTGCTCTGGAATCGGTAAACCCCCATGTAAACCCGGAGGATTTTCGCAATCTTGGTCAGCTGGCGGTTTACTCCACGCAGTACAATGCAGGTGAAGTCAATCGTTCTCATAATCTGCATATGGCTGCTTCCAGTATTGATAACTGTATTCTCAAAGCGGGTGAGGTTTTCTCTTTTAACAAAAGGGTAGGGAGCCGCAGTAGTGAAAAAGGCTATCGCGATGCAATGGTGGTGGTGGGTGATAAATTTGAACCCGGCATAGGTGGAGGCATATGTCAGGTATCCTCTACCCTGTATAATTCCGTTTTACTGGCGGGTTTGGAAATTGTGGAACGGCATAACCATGGTCTTTCAGTCAGCTATGTACCGCTGGGGCGTGATGCTACGGTGGTTTATGGCGTTCAGGATTTTCGTTTTCGCAACAACACCGATTCTCCTTTATGTATAAAAGCGAATGCTGCCGGGGGAAAACTTACTATTACTATTTATGGTAATACTGACTATAAAAAGAATATCAGGGTTTATGCGGTCATTGATAAGACTATCCCTTATGATACAGTAACTGAAGCAGATAAAAATCTGGCTCCGGGTACTGAAATTATAGAGCGGCATGGTCTGCCTGGCTACGTAGTGCGCGCTTTTCGGCAGTATACGGATGCCCGGGGAAAAATAGTAAAAACAGAACGTTTGGGTACTGATTGCTATAAACCGTTAAGTAGGGTGATTAAGAAAGGTCCAGCCCATGTAGCTGATCCTGCTGTACCTGACCCACCCGCACCTGCCCCCGGGGAGGTTCAGGAACCAGGTGCCGGGCAGAATCCACCTGATGTGGGGGTGCCTCCACAGGTACCCGCCTCATAAATATCAACAAAACATAGGTGAAAAAGAGTGAGTGAATTAAAGTTGCAAGATAAACTACAATACCATGCAGTACCGGTTACAATAATCGCAGGAGCCATTGTCCTGCTTGTCGTACTGGTGGGGGTCTACATAAGTAGTCAACAGTATAAAGCTGTTGACCCCGAGGATCAAAGGGAAATACACGTTCAGCTGCCAGATCAGAGTTCGGCCCGGCAGATCGCTGCTATTTTAAAGGAACATGATCTTATCCGCAGTGAAAAAGCATTTTTGCGCTATTGTAGAAAGAATAATCTTGATAGCCATCTTAAGGCGGGCAGCTATGTACTAAAAAGAAGTCAATCATTGCCCGAGATGGCAGCGATTATTGCCCGGGGAAGCAATAGCGGTAAGATTACCGTACCAGAAGGTTATACTCTGGATCAGATTGGCCAGCTTTTCATTCAGAACAAGATCTGTACTCCAAAGGAGTTTGAGCAGGCATTGCTGGTTGATTATCCTTATGATTTTATACCTGGCGAAGCATCCAATCCAAAACGTCTGGAGGGCTATTTGTTTCCAGATACCTATGCTGTCAGCCCCCAAACTAGTCCTGAACAGCTTATAGCTACAATGCTGGAACGTTTTTCAACCATATGGAACCAGAATTTTGCTGAACAGGCAGCGGAAAAAGACATGTCCGTACATGAGGTGCTTATCATTGCTTCCTTAATTGAGAGGGAAGCCAAGGTTCCATCTGAGCGAGCCCGTATTTCTGGAGTGATACAGAATCGACTTGCAGCAGGGATGCCCTTGCAGATTGACGCTACTGTTTTATATGCCCGGGGAAAGCATAAGGAGCAGGTGCTCTTAGAGGATCTTAAAGTAGATTCTCCTTACAACACATATAAATACCCTGGCTTGCCACCCGGGCCCATTGCCTCACCGGGTCGAGCTGCTATTGAAGCGGCATTGAATCCTGAACAGCATGATTATATGTACTATGTAGCCCGGGGCGATGGCAGTCATTTTTTCTCCAAAACCTATGCCGAGCACGAGCAGGCCCGGAAAAAATATGAAAAAGAGAATGCAGCCAACAGGAACGGTGATAAATCATGAAGAAAGCTGAACTGCTTTTACCGGCGGGCAACATGGAAAAACTAGTTACTGCCTGTTTATTTGGGGCTGATGCGGTTTATGCTGGGGGCAGGGAATTTAGTTTACGTTCCTTTGCTGGGAATTTAAGCCGGCAGGAAATTAAACAGGCCGCAGCTTATGTACAGAGTCAGGGCAAAAAGCTGTATATAGCGGTTAATGCCTTGGCTTATAATCAGGATTTGCCTGTCCTGATATCCTATCTGGAGGCATTAAATGCCTTTCATGTAGATGGTATTATCGTATCTGATTTAGGCGTTCTTCGCCTGGCAAAACGTTATGCGCCGGATTTGGCGGTTACCATTAGCACCCAGGCCAGCATCAGCAATTATGAAGCCGCAGCAGTCTGCCGTGATCTGGGGGCCAGCCGCATTGTTCTAGCCCGTGAAGTACCGCTCCAGGATATGAAAGAAATCAAAGACAAAGTAGACATAGAGCTGGAGATTTTTGTACACGGTGCGATGTGCGTCTCCTATTCAGGCCGCTGCCTTCTTTCCCATTATATGACCGGACGCAGTGCCAATCGCGGAGAATGTGCTCACCCCTGTCGTTACCGCTATCAATTGCTGGAGGAAAAGCGTCCCGGCGAATACTATCCTATCGAAGAAGATGAGCGTGGTACATATATTTTAAATTCCCGTGACCTATGTTTACTGCCTGAATTACCTCGTCTGCTGCAGCTTCCTGTTGATGCATTAAAAGTAGAAGGGCGCATGAAAAGTCCTCTTTATGTAGCAATGGTGGGCAGTGTTTATCGCCAGGCTATTGATCAATATTATAAAGGTGCATGGGATGAGGAGCAGGCAGGCAAATGGATGGAAGAACTCAGCTCGATTGCTACCCGACCTTATACAACAGGTTTTTTAGACGGGGAGGCAGAAGATATTCAGGATGGTAACAGAAGTATGCTGAAAAACAGGGCTGATTTTTGTGGTATTGTGCGGGACTATCATCAGGGCCGCAGGATGGTGGAAATAGAACAGCGTTCCAATTTTGGGGTGGGAGAGGAACTGGAGCTGCTTTTGCCGGGTGGTACGGTGATGGCGTTTCCCGTTGAACATCTGGAAGATGAGGAAGGACAGGCGCTCGATCGTGCCCGCCATCCCTGTCAACGAGTGTTGATTCCATGGCCTGAACCGATTCCGGCCATGAGCATCTTGCGCCGGTGGTATCGAAATCATGAAGCATGAAATTTACTTACAGCTGGCACCAGAAAAAATTGATCTGCTTACTCGTTTGATTGAAGCTTATAATCATCTGGGTATTGTATCAACCCTGGATCGACAGAAAGGTAAGGTAGTGGTAAGGGTCACACCCGATACCTACCACGATGTCTATAAGATTCTACAGCATCTCCCCTTCCCCATACAAATTTTATAAATTGATGCCGGAAAACCTGAAATTCATTCCCGGCAATGATCAAAAAAAATGACCAATCTTTACCTGCCAATATCAATGTATAGCCCTTCTTCCCTCTGTTAATGATATAAAAAAGCCAGAGGGAGTTTTTTTATTGCCACAGCGGATAAATCAGATTATGATCCTATGTTTGGTGGCTTTTGTTTATCTAACAGGGCGTATGGGGTATTATCAACTCATTCAAGGCCCTGAGCTGGCACAAAGAGCAGCAGTCATGCGCAGCCGCGAGATAGAGCTCAGGGAGTATCCCCGTGGGAACATACTGGATCGCAACCATCTTCCTTTAACCAATGTTCGCATCAGTTCAGCGGCCTACTTGTGGACTGATACATTTGCTGACCAGAGCCGCAATCATGCCAGCCAGTCCATACAGCAGCTGGCTGAAATAATAGGAATGAGCAGTTATGAATTAAAACGGCAGCTTGCTGGCGCAAAGCAGAAAGGGGATTCCTTTATCCTGCTGCGCGATAACTTAACAGCAAAAGAAATAAGCGCTTGGCAGGAGGCTGATCTGCCCGGTCTGGTAGTGGCTCCTTTACTGCACCGCTATCGGCTGGATGGATTTTGTGTCCATCTGCTCGGTTATGTGGATAAGAGCCTGGAGGGCCGGGGAATGGTGGGCATAGAGAAACATTATGATTCCCTGCTGGCAGCAGGTGATTCCGGGCAGGAAATGCTTTCCATAGTTGATGGGCGTGGTCAGGTTATCGCCGGCTTGCATAAGGTTAAAAAGAAAGAAAAACTGAGCGGATCAGTGGTGCTAACTATTGATCGTCGTATACAGGAAATAGTAGAAAATACTGTAAATTGCTATATTGATAAGGGAGCGGTGGTAGTCATGGACATCGAGAGCCGTGATATTGTAGCCATGGCCAGTCGTCCTGCTTTTAACCCTTATGAAATTAAGCAGGCCCTTTCTTCGCCCGGTCAGCCTTTGCTCAATCGAGCCCTGACCCCCTATCATCCCGGATCCTTATTTAAGATCGTGGTTTCTATTGCCGCTCTGGAAGAGCATATCTGTACTCCGGGAGATAAATACCATTGTGAAGGTGAATATACCCTGGGGGAAAAACTTTCTGTTGCCTGTATGAAAAAAGAAGGGCATGGGAATTTAACCATGGAAGAAGCTTTTGCCTGTTCCTGCAATCCCTGTTTTATCCAAATTGCTCTGGATCTGGGTCAGCATCGTTTGATGAAATGGGTAGACACTTTACATCTAACCGATCCAACTATTACTGGATTGCCCGGCTATTCGAAAAACAGCTATGTTTGTTTTGAAGGCGGTGCAGCTGCCCTGGCCAATGTCTGCCTGGGACAGCAAGGGGTTATGTTAACCCCGGTACAGATAGCATCTTTATTCAGCACTGTAGCTGATGATGGACAGTGGGTCGCTCCTCGCATTGTAGCCAGCACCATTGATCAGCAGGGGGTTAGCAAGCAAGCGGAATTTGAACCCAAACAGAGGGTTATGCAAGCCGAGACAGCTGCTATCCTGCAGCGGCTCCTGCGAAAAGTTGTCGCAGAGGGAACTGGTCAGGCTGCTGCTATACAGGAAACAGCTGTGGCGGGAAAAACTGCTACCGCTCAAACGGGACGCTATAAGGGCGAAAAGGAGATTCTTAATACTTGGTTTGCGGGTTATTTACCCGCCGATAAGCCCCGCTGGGTTATTGTAGTGCTGGTGGAAGAAGGAGAATCGGGAGCTCAAAACAGCGCTCCCGTCTTTCGAGACATTGCCCGTCAAATGGTCAAGTATAGTATGTAAAATAGCATAACGACCAAGCGTAAAGTCCCCTGCTACATAAATGTAAGCAGGGGATAAGAATAAAAACTACTAATAATAAGGCATTTATTTGGCGATGCGCAGTTCTTCCTCTTCATCTAATGTATTAGAAATAATCTCCAGACCTCTATAGAATTCGTTTTCTATATGATGAATGCTTTCTGCTATCATATCGTTATACGATTCTCCGGCCTGGAAAACCTGCTGGGCTAGTTTTCTACCTTTATCGGTTAAATATAGGGTTACCACCCTGCGATCCTGGGTTGATAAACGACGTTCTACCAGTCCCTCCTTCTCTAACTTGTCCACCATAGTAGTCAGGGAAGAGTTATCAATCTGTGCTCGTAAACCAATTTCTGTTAAGGTAGAACCATCATTTTCTAACAGAGAGAAAAGGATAAAGGACTGTGTCATCGTTACACCATATTGGGCCAGGAATTCCGCAATATGTTTCTCAATTTTTTTCATGGTTGCCTTCATTCGATAGCAAACAAAAGTGGTAAAATCTTTCATACCAACTCACTTCCTTGTTCATCTTAAATTTTACCCTTGTAATATATCGTCCCTGATTATTTCCCGTTTGTCAATCTAACCATAAAAGATTTCTGCATTTGCCTTTCTATATATAATTTACTTGAAAGTTCACCGGTAGTCTGCCGGGGAAAAGAAATGCTATTTTGATACCATCCCTATTATTATATAAGAAAACTTTCACTTCCAGCAAGATCTTAAGGTTAAAAACCAGGGAATGGAAAGATTGATTTCCTGAATAAAGGTTCTTAAATCAGTATAGGGCTGATAAGGATACTGATACTTCTTAAATATTAGTTTAGCAGTAAGCAAGCTTCTATCAGTGTCGTTCTATGTAAACAAAATAAAATAGCTCTTCTTCACAAAATAAGGTGGCAGTTATATTAATGACAAAATAGGACGGCTCTACCCCAAAAATGATATCTATAACTGATGGGCATATTTTTATATTAAGCATTCAAAGAAATGGATTAGTATTTCAGGAGGGAGGACGCCTTTTAAAAAGGTGTTTAGCCTAGTTGGCTTTATTATCGCTTAATTAATTATTTTGTGCCACTTCGTTCCCTTTTCTGGTCTAAGAGATTAGAAATAATGTTTAGACCTTCATAGAATTCACTTTCTATATGGTGAATATTTTTTAAAAGCATCTGATGGTATCTTTCACCTGCGGAATAGATCTGTTTGCCCACTTCCCGCCCCTGGGGTGTTAAATAGAGGGTTACTACCCGCCGATCCTCTGTGGATAAACGGCGTTCAACCAAGCCTTGCTTTTCTAATTTATCTACCATTGCTGTAAGTGAAGAATTGTCAATTTGTGTACGGAGGCCGATTTCGGTTAGAGTAGAGCCGTCTTTTTCTAATAAAGAAAAGAGAATAAAGGATTGTGTCATGGTCAGACCATATTGACTTAAAAATTCGGCAATATGTTTTTCCACTTTTTTCATAGTCGTTTTCATCTGATAACAAATAAACGTAGTAAAATCCTGCAATCCATCTCACTTCCTTTGCTGTTTATTACTATGGTGATCACTTCTCCGGCCAGCGTGTCGCTATAACGCTATGCTACCAGGCATAACGGCGCAGGAAAAAGCAACAAGGCTGATACATACAACCTCACGCCCAGAGCAAAGCGTGAGGTTGTAATCACCAAAAACTTATTAAAGGATGACGAGCAGTACTATTTTCCTTTGAACTCGGCCTTACGATTTTCCAAAAATGCGGTCATACCTTCTTTTTGATCTTCACTGGAAAAGAGCATAGACCAAGCGATCTGTTCTTGACGACATCCTGTTTTAATATCAGTATTCATAGATTGATTAACAGCGTTCTTTGCTTCCCTGAGAGCCAAGGGACTCTTTTTGGCTATTTTTTTAGCCATTTTTTTAGCTTCGTCCAATACCTGATCAGCGGGAACTACCTTATTGGCGACACCAATACGGTAGGCAGTTTGTGCATCGATAAAATCACCGGTAAAAATATACTGTTTGGCGATCGCAATGGATGTACTGCGGGGGAAACGTTGAGTACCGCCACCGCCGGGGAAAATGCCCAGATTTATCTCCGGTAGACCCATGATAGCATCTTCAGCAATAATCCTTATATCACTGGCCAGTACTAACTCAAAGCCACCTCCCAGTGCTATTCCTCTGACCGCAGAAATAACTGGTTTATGGTTATCTTCTACTGCAAATAGTGTTGCCTGTACCTTATCATCTGCATCCCGGGCTTCAAAAGCATTGTATTTGGACCATTCAACTATATCAGCTCCGGCAGCAAAGGCACGTTCATCACCTTGAATGATAATAACGCGTACATCGTTATCATACTTATACTCTTCCAGTACCATGTGAGCTTCATCCAGCAATTGCAGATTTACCGCATTCATAGATTTGGGCCGGTTAAACTGCAGATAACCGATATTGTCTTCAACCCAGGCTAAAATGGTTTGATAATCTCTTCCTTTATAAGATTGCATGTAATCATTACCCCCTACAATTTTCTACAGGCTCTATCGTAGAGACGACGCTTATCCTTTTATCGTTGATAGGAATCGTATTTCTCCCGGCGATAGACCTGTCGAGTACGCCAATTATCTAAGTTCCCCTCCTTTACATATTTCTTGGAAAACACCTGTTTAAGATGTCTGTTTTTGCTTTCAAGCTATCAGGACTGAGGGCAGTTTTCTCCAGATTCAAGGATTAATCCCCTGATCGCTTTGATCTATATGGATGGCTATTCCCCTTTAGATTTCAGGTCTTTGTGCTCCTTCGTAAGCAATGGTGTAAATTTTTTAAATAAAGACCAGGGATAGTATAGCTTCTTATTCCTTGATTGCCAGCATCTATAATTCGGATATAATCGAATAGGTGAGATGGCTATTTCGTCATTAAGAAGCGTACCAGGAGCTAACCGGTATTCCCCAATGCCCATAACTTACATTGCTCCTTTCTGGTCAATAGCCGCACATTCATTATCGCATCAGCTTACCTTGCGTAAAGCCGGTCGATAACGGGATGGAAAAGAACATAACGAAATGCATTAGCATCCTTTGGATAGGTAAGGATCAATACTATAGTATGTAATAATATATCTTAACGTCATAATACACCAGCAACATTTAATTAGCAATAGAAAATTACGCAAAAATAATTATACTTTAAATATTATAGCTTACATATTTTCGCATTACGAATTTATTAATCCATTATCGGCTTACCTTCTCCAGCGAAAAATACATCCTGGAAATTTTATCACCATTACCGGGCTGCTAATATGCTTGCTGTCTCCTGGAAGTAGGGACAGGGAAAGCTGCCCAGGAAAGGAAAGTATATAAAAACTTGCGAAAAATTATCCTTGAAAAAATTATTGAGCTACAATATCAAAATTAAAAAATTATTGATATATAATATTCAATACTGTACTTTTTTTGCTCAATTATGTAAAATAAACAATTAGATTGGCAGCAAATCAATATGGACATAATAAAATAGTTCACTTTATATGTAGTCAATAATCCATTATCCACAATTAAAAAGAAAAACAGGCAGCGCATCATGATTTATATAAATACGTGCAAACACATGAATTAATATTGGAGGTAGATGGTTATGGGCGATATTATTCAATGGCAGTATAAACAGAAACAGATAACAGCAGATGAAGCAGTTGAATTTGTACAATCAGGTCATTATGTAGCTTATGGTGAGTTTGCGCTGTTTCCTAAAAAGCTGGATGCTGCTCTGGCAGCAAGGGCAGAGGAACTGGAAGATGTTCAGATCCTTGGTGTAAGTTATGCTTATGTTCCAGAGGTAGTAAAAGCTGATCCGGAAGGGAAACATTTTATCCTTCAAGATCTGCATTTTTCAGTTATATCCAGACATCTGGGGGATCGCGGGCTTTGCTATTATGTTCCCAATACCTATCACCAGGGACCGCGTATTTTAAAAAAGTATATGGATATTGATGTGGCTTTCATTACGGTTGGGCCCATGGATGCGAGAGGTTTTTTTAATCTTGGTATGGCCAATTCAGTTTCAAGTGCTGTTATTCAAAAGGCTGATCTGGTAATTGCTGAAGTCAACAATAAGATACCGACCTGCCTGGGTGGCAACCAGGAGTCTGTTCATCTATCCCAGCTTGATTATGTTGTTATTGGTGATCATGAGGATTTAATTCAAATTGCCGCCGCCAAACCGACGATTGAGGATCAGCGTATTGCTGAACTGCTGTTAAATGAGATAGAGGATGGCAGCTGTCTGCAGTTAGGAATTGGCGGCCTGCCCAATGCAGTGGGTGAGCTTATTGCTGAAAGTGATCTGCAGGATCTGGGGGTTCATAGTGAAATGATGATGGATTCCCTGGTCGATCTTTATGAAAAAGGGAGAATAACCGGAGCGCGTAAGAACATAGATAAATTTAAAATGGTTTATACTTTTGCCTTGGGAAGCAAGCGCCTGTATGAGTTCTTGGATAACAATCCAATCTGTGCTTCCTATCCGGTAAATTATTGCAATGACCCGCGTATTATTGCTTTAAACGACAAGGTGGTAGCGATCAACAATGCATTATCTGTTGATCTGCTGACTCAGGTATCTTCTGAATCAGTGGGGACTAGGCATATTTCAGGAACCGGAGGACAATTAGATTTTGTCATGGGGGCTTTTGCCTCCCATGGGGGCAAGGGATTTATATGTTTGCATTCTACCTATGAAGATTCCAGGGGTAAGGTTCATTCCCGTATTACTCCCACTTTGCCATTGGGAACAGCGGTAACGGTACCTCGCTCTCTGGTTCAATATGTAGTAACAGAATATGGTGTGGCCCAATTTAAAGGGAAATCCACCTGGGCCCGGGCGGAGTCACTGATTGAAATTGCTCATCCAGATTTTCGTGATGACTTGATCAAGGCTGCTGATGAAATGAAAATTTGGTTAAAGAGTAATAAAATCGAGCCTTAATCCTGAAGCTTTGATCTTGCGGCCAGCAGGACATTTAATAGGAGCAGGTCAGAGATCATTATTCAGCCTGCTCCTATTCTTAGGAAGAAAAGTCTTGCTGCATGATATAAGCAAATTGCTGATAAGATTTGACTGACCGGATATGCTAGGCTCTTTACGGCCTGGCATATTTTTGGGCTAATCTTGCAGTGTATAGTCATCGCGCTCTAAATTAGCATCATTCACTTGGCGATACAGGGTTTGCAGCATGGCCGCTGCATGGTTCAATTCCTGCATCTGTTCATTGCTCAACCATTGTGAAACGTAATCCTGAGTTTGTAAAATCTGACCCAGAGCATCCTGCAGGCGCTGCTGTGCACAGGCTATTTCTGTAGGGTTTCCACTGGCAGTAGCCCTTGCTAATAAGTGATAAGTGTTTTGAGCTAAACGAGTAGCTTGTTGCGCAGATTGAATATTTTGCTCAAGATCATCGTAGTTAGGATTATGCTCTTTCATACATTTTCCTCCTCTGTTTATATGCAGGTATAAGGGCTTCATTTACACTATACCCACCATAAAAAAAGATTATTAACCCCATTCTTTAATGCCATTAAAAGGCGCAAATTTATTGCCCAAAAGATCTTTAACAGATGAGCCCTTATGTCATGAGCAGATAGCTCCTTCGAAAACGGGCCTGTTTTTGGCTAACAGAAAAGGTACAATGAAGGAGAGTATTTTGTTAATTTATGGGGGGAACCTTTTTGTTAAGAATACTTCATAGTGCTGACTTACATATCGGCATGTCCTTTAACAACTATCCAGAAGAAGTCGGGCAGGAGCTGCAACAGGCCCGCCTGGATAGTCTGGATCAGCTGGTGGAGAAAGCGCAGATTCATGAATGTGAATTACTGGTTATTGCTGGGGATCTTTTTCATAGTACTAGAATTTCTAAAAAAATGATCACTCAGGTACATGAAAAGCTGAATGCTTTTACCGGGGATTGCATTGCTATTCTACCTGGTAACCATGATTATGATGATGGGATTAATGCTCTCTGGTCAGCTTTTCTGGAAGAGAGTTCGGATAAGATCCTGGTCATGAATGAATACCGCCCCTATCCTTTGCAAATAAATGAGCGGCGGGTTGTTCTTTATCCAGCTTTTTGTGACAGCCGGCATTCAGAAAAGCATCGTTTGTCATGGATAACGGAAAATCCTGCCGTGGATTTCGAAAGTGTGCATATTGGTCTTGCGCATGGAAGCATAGAAGGATTGTCACCTGATTTCCATAAAAAATATTTTCCCATGCGGATGGCCGAATTAGAAGATCTTCCTATGGATCTTTGGCTGCTCGGTCATACCCATGTTCCCTATCCCGATCCTTCGCAGCAGCATTTCTCCCGGATTTTTATTGCTGGTACTCCAGAGCCGGATGGGCTGGATTTTAAGGGAGAGGGCAATGCATGGTTGATTAGCATTGATCAGGATAAACAGCTGCAGGCTGAAGCAATCCGTATGGGCCAATATATCTTTATTGATCAGGCATATAAAGTTGATAGCGAAAAGGATTTGCATGCTATTAGAGATAGTCTGGGCCCGGACTTATCAAGGGTTGTAGCCCGGATCAAGCTGCAGGGTTATGTGGATGAACAGCTGCGTGATCAGGTCTTGCTGCTGGAGCAGGAGCTGAAGGCACAGCTTTTTTATCTGGCTGCTTTTGACTGCCGGGATTTAAGAATGCTGGTGAATGAAGATTATATTAAGCGGGAATATGCCCGGGATGGATTTGCTTACCGTCTGTTAATGAAATTGGCCGATGATCCTCGCGCTTTACAAATGGCTTATGAACTGGTGGAGGAGGCGAAAAAATGAAGATTAAGCGTATCCAAAGCCAATCTTTTGCCGGACTTAGTAATCTTGATATAAGGTTTCAACCTGGTTTAAACATCGTTTTGGGTGCCAATGAAGCTGGTAAAAGTACGGTGGTTGATGCCATTATGCACGGCCTTTTAACCTCACCGCATCTAAAAAGCCGTGATAGGGACGTTTTTTCCTATCGGTTTATGCCGCGTACCGGAGGGGATACCGTCGATATAAAGATCGAATTCGATCAGGGAAGCAGGTCCTATGTACTGGAAAAATACTATGGATCTCAGGCCGCAATGAAGCTGAATGCCGGGGGGACGATTTACACCGATGAAGAAAGCATCAAAGAGGAACTGCAATCTTTTTTAGAGCTGGGAGAGCAGACCCTGCGGAGTATTGTATTTGCACGTCAGGAAAGTTTTAAGGAAATGCTAATCGAAGTACAGCAAAAGGAAAACCTTGACAACATTCAGCAGTTTCTGTATCAGAGTTTCATACAAATGGATGGGGTTTCGGTGGGTAAGCTGCAGGGTTTAATAGAAGAAAAGATTAGAACCCTGGCAAGCAACTGGGATAGAGAAAACGGCAAGCCCGCAGGAAACCGTGGTATTGATAACCCCTGGAGGAGACAGGTGGGTTTGATCTTAAAAGCCTATTATGAAAAGGAAAGCTTACAGCAAAAAGCCGCTGAGACTCTCAAGCGGGAGGAACAAATGGCTCAGCAGGCTGAAGAACTAAAACATTTGGAAAAAGAAATAGAACAAGTCGAACAGGAACTTGAACAAATGGCTGCATGTGAAGAAGACATGATGAAGCGTCAGCCGCTGGAACCAGAGCTGCAAAAGGCGGAGAAACAGGTTGATCAGCTGATGAATGTTATTTCTCAGTGGCCTGCATATCGCATAGAGCTAGGT
>DUSB01000188.1 GCA_012840625.1 Syntrophomonadaceae bacterium | reverse complement strand
GTTACCCTACAGTCTACTACTCCCTTTCATTGCATGTTCTTATTGCGTCATAAGCATTTTATACAAAAGATAGTATATAATGCAACCGGAACTCTCAAAAAGGTACCAAAGATTGTCGGCTTGATCATACATTGGTGATCACCCCTCCGATCTCGCTCACTCAGGACTTCGAGAATCTACAACAACCTATATTCACCTTTACGTTGCCTTGCCGCTTCTGCGACAATTATAGCACATGCCACGGCCACATTCAAAGAATCCACCTGTGGATTTATAGGTATTTTAAGCGAATTCCAGCATATTTTTTTTAGCTTATTGGAGACACCTTCCGCCTCACTGCCAAGAACTAAAATGGTCTTTCCCGTTAGATCGGCTTCGTAATAAGGAGTCATAGCCTGCATATCCGTACATAAGAAGCGCCAGTTATGATTCTGCAGACTTTGTACCTGTTCATCATCCACCTCGCTGATAATAGGAAGATGAAGAACACCTCCCATGCTGGAGCGAACCACTTTCGGATTATACGGATCTACTGATTGAGGAGTAAGCAGTAAGCCCCCTACCCCAAAAGCCCAGCAACTGCGTATAATGCTACCCAGATTACCTGGATCAGCAATTCTATCCAGCAAAACCCAGAAACCAGAACTATCAAGCATATCCTGAAAATCATATTTTTTTTGATGGGCAATAGCGGCAAAGCCCTGGGGATTCTGGGTATCAGCAATCGAATTTAACAGCTGCTCATTCAACACGCAAACCTGGTCCCCAAAAGAGCGAATAAAATCCTGTTCCTCATAGCCTTCCTGTACAAAAAGAGTATGAATATGCTCCGGGCTCATTACCAGTTCCTCTACCGAACGTCTGCCTTCGATAAAAAATAGGCCTTCACGATCCCGATATTTTTTCATTTTAAGCTTCTGCGCCAGACGTATAGTAGCATTATCTTTGGATGTAATGAATTTCATACCTGATTGCTCCATCCACCAATCAAGCCGCTCTCGCAGCGATATTTAGAAAAACAGCTTTCTGTACTGATATTCTATCAGAGCAAAAAAGCATGGCACAGACGGCCATACTTTTTCATTACATGCTCTCTATTACAAGGATTTCTTAGCCAGTTCAGCCAATTCACTAAATCCCTGAGGATCATTAACAGCCAGATCGGCTAAAACCTTACGGTTAATATCCACGCCAGCCACCTTCAAACCATGCATCATGCGGCTATAATTGGTGCCATTGTCTCTGGCAGCGGCGTTGATCCTGGCAATCCACAGTTTGCGAAAATCACGTTTTTTAAGCCGGCGATGAGCATAGGCATAATTACCTGATTTCATAACCTGCTGATTGGCTACACGATACAGTTTAGATTTTCCACCTCTGTATCCCTTGGCTAACTTTAATACTTTTTTATGTTTTTGATGACTGGTAACTCCACGTTTAACTCTGGGCATCGTTTCCTTCCTCCCTCATATCTATTTGTACGGAATAAGTTTGGAGATATTTTTCTGTTCAGATTTACTGACCAGTCCCGATTTGCGCAGATTTCTTTTTCTTTTTGGGCTCTTACTGGACAATAAATGGCTGGCATACGCTTTCGATCTCTTTATTTTACCGGTTCCGGTTTTCTTAAAGCGTTTGGCAGCACCTCTATGCGTTTTCATCTTGGGCATGAAAATTTCCTCCTTCTAATCTGTGTTTTCATCGGCATCTTCTGTTTTGGGCACCAGGATCATAACCATATTACGCCCTTCAACCTTGGGTGGTTTTTCAACTGTAGCCACATCAGAAAGAGCTTCAGCAAATTTCATTGATAAATTCCTGCCACTTTCCGGGTGCGTAATCTCGCGACCCCTAAACATAACTGTGAACTTCACCTTATCCCCGGAGGTTAAAAATTTGCGGGCATTTCTCGTTTTCACCTGAAAATCATGCTCTTCAATATTGGGTCTCATTTTAACTTCTTTGACCGCAATCACTTTCTGTTTTTTACGCGCTTCCTTTTCGCGCTTACTCTGCTCAAATTTGTACTTGCCATAATCCATCAAGCGACATACCGGGGGTTTAGCAGAGGGAGCTACCTCCACCAGATCCAGATTCCTATCCTCTGCAGCCTGCAAGGCTTCCCGGATGGGAACAATACCTAACTGCTCTCCATCCTCACTAACCAATCTGACCTCTTTTACACGGATCTCCTCATTAACTCTCCAATCCTTACTAATAAGAAGTTCACCTCCTGAAAATATAAAAAAGCGGGCAAAAACCCGCTTCCTTCACTTAAAGTAGAGCAGCATCACGCATGCCTAGCATTAATTGAACTAACCAGTAACCTTACGAACTTTCGTTGTAAGGTGAGAAGCGGGGCTTCTTCTTAAATATCCGTAGAAAGTATACCACAGCATCACCTAACATGCAAGATTTATTAAAATATTCCATCAAGCATAAAACTGTTTCTCCAACTCTCATGATAAAGGTATAATTACACTCCTGATCGAGAAACACTAAAGAATAAATCTACCTTGATAGGAGGAATAGCTATGACCAAACAGCGTATTAATTGTATGGTGACAAAATGTCAGCATCACAGCCATGATAATGCCTGCAGACTAAATACAATTCAGATTGAAAACTGCAGGGATCAAGGCCAGGATGATCATGAATCCCTGTGTGCTAGTTATGAAGAGAGTCGTTAAGAAAGGAGGAAAAATTAATGCTGGCCAGTCAAAAAATAAAATGTAATGTAAATAGCTGTATGCATCACAAAAGCGGCAATCTCTGCTCGCTAAATGCTATACAAGTTTTTCCCTGCTCGGATGCCAACCATTCCGATCACGATTCAACCTGTTACAGTTTTCAACGCCGATAGATATTATAACAGGGCGGAAGAAAGCTCTTCCGCCCCTATTCGCTCCTGTATCAGGAATTACATATCCCTGGAGGCAATTTCTGCCGTAATTTTTTCTTTAAATTCATTAAAGGCTATACTTCCTAAATCTCCATCTTTCCTGTGTCTCACCGCAACCGCTCCCTGCTCAATCTCCTTATCACCTACGATAAGCAGGTAAGGGATTTTTTGCAGCTGCCCCTCACGAATCTTATAACCCACCTTTTCATTACGCTTATCTACCTCAACCCTGACACCAGCAGCTTTCAACTTCTGCATCAGATCATCCGCATAAGCATGATGACGGTCAGTAATGGGCAGCAAGCGCACTTGAACCGGCGCCAGCCAAGTGGGAAAGGCTCCAGCAAAATGCTCGGTAATAATCCCAATAAAACGTTCCATACTACCGAAAATAACCCGGTGAATCATAACCGGCCGGTGCTTCTCACCATCTTCACCGATATAAACCAGATCAAATTTTTCCGGCATTTGAAAATCCAGCTGTATGGTTCCACACTGCCAGGTACGATCCAGTGAATCCTGCAGGTGGAAATCGATCTTGGGACCATAAAAAGCCCCATCGCCCTCATTAACGGTATACTGCATCCCTTTTCTTTCCAGGGCAGTAATAAGAGCTTCGGTAGCACGATCCCACATTTCCTGACTGCCCATAGAATCTTCCGGACGAGTAGATAACTCTACAAAATAGTTAAAGCCAAAACGGCTGTATACCCGATCAATCAGGTCGATAACCCCTTCAATTTCATCAATAATCTGCTCAGGCAGCATAAAAATATGGGCATCATCCTGGGTAAAAGCACGCACTCTCATCAAACCATGCAGGACACCTGATTTTTCATGCCGATGCACCAGACCCATTTCGCCGATTCGCAGCGGCAAGTCCCGATAACTGTGCAGATCCTGCTTGTAGACCAGAATCCCCCCGGGGCAATTCATAGGTTTCACCGCAAAATCCTCTTCATCAATTTTGGTGAAATACATATTTTCACGGTAATGATCCCAATGACCGGACTGTTCCCATAATTCCCGGTTCAACATGATTGGGGTACTAATCTCCATATAACCAGCCTTTTCATGCTCTTCCCGCCAGTATTTTTCCAGCTGATTGCGCAACACCATCCCTTTCGGCAGGAAAAAAGGAAAACCGGGACCCTCATCAAGTAAAGCAAAGAGCCCCAACTCTTTCCCCAATTTTCGATGGTCGCGTTTTTTTGCTTCTTCGATCTTGTTAAGATAATCATCTAACATGCTCTTTTTAGGAAAAGAAGTAGCATAAAGACGCTGCAGCATCTTGTTTTTTTCATTTCCTCTCCAATAGGCTCCCGCCACACTCATGCATTTAACCGCTTTAATCTGACCGGTAGAAGGCAGATGCGGCCCCGCACATAAATCAATGAATTCCCCCTGCTCGTAAACACTGATCACCGCATCCTCAGGAAGATCTTCTATTAACTCTACTTTGTAGGGCTCATTCATCTCTGTAAACAGCTGCAGCGCTTCGCTGCGGCTGATTTCTTTTCTTTTTATTTCATAATCGCTCTTAATAATCTTCTTCATTTCTTCCTCGATAAGAGCAAAATCTTCAGGGCTAAAGGTATGATCCGTATCAAAATCATAGTAAAAGCCTTTATCAATGGCAGGACCAATGGCAAGTTTGGTGTTAGGCCATAACCTTTGTACTGCCTGAGCCAATACATGAGCAGAGGAATGTCGGTAGACTTCACGGGCACGTTCGTCTTCAAAGGTGAGAATCTCCAATTCGCCATCACTATTAAGGGGCTGAGTTAATCCTACCAACTCTCCATTATAAACAGCTGCAACAGCATTTTTAGCTAATTTCTTACTGATTGAGTCAACCAGCTCCAAAACAGTCTTTCCTGGCTCAACCTGAATGGCTTTGCCATCTTTCAAAGTAATCGATACCATTTATTTTACCTCCTGCACAATGGACACTTAAAAGATAGGGAAAATACAGAGTATAATAACTTGTACGATACCAATAATAAATCCTACCACTCCACCCAGTATCTCAATAAAGGTTAATTCCTCCATAGAAACCCCTTTAATCATATCCTCTAACTGCCTCAAGTCATAATCATTTACTTTTTCCTCTACCATCTGGCTGACTTTAATTTCATTGGTCAGGTAATCTTTGCCCGACTCCATTAGCTTACTAATAAGTCCCGGGGCCTCCTGACGTAAAAGCCTGTCCATAGCATCCGCAATTAACTGCGTAAATCGCTCTGGAATCATACGTGG
>DUSB01000187.1 GCA_012840625.1 Syntrophomonadaceae bacterium | reverse complement strand
GGGTATGGGGATCAGCCAGTAAAATGCAGTAGGATTGCCGGGAACCGCGCCCCACTCTACCGCGCAGCTGGTGAAGCTGAGACAGGCCAAAACGATCCGCATGTTCGATGATCATAACATTGGCCTCGGGTACATCCACACCCACTTCCACTACAGTAGTAGATACCAGCACCTGCAGATCACCTTTTTTAAAGGCCTGCATAACGCTTTCTTTTTCACTGGCCGGCATACGTCCATGGATCATTCCGACCGCAAGATCAGAATAGATCCCCTGGCTTAATTCACTGTAGAGAGACACCGCCGCCTGCAGATCCTGCTTTTCTGATTCTTCTACCAGGGGACAGATAACATAGACCCTGGCACCTCTTTCTACTTCCCGCCGGGCAAAGGAGTAAGCCTGTAAACGCTGATGCAAAGAAACAACTTTGGTTTTGACCGGTATTCTTCCGGGTGGCAGTTCATCAATGACCGATAGGTCCAGATCGCCATAAAGGGTCAGCGCCAGAGTACGGGGAATAGGGGTAGCAGTCATGACCAATATATCGGGCACCATCCCTTTATCAGCCAGCATGGCACGCTGGCGAACACCAAAACGATGCTGCTCGTCAATGACCACCAGCCCCAATCTATGAAACTTGACTTCCTCCTGTATCAAGGCATGGGTACCAAGTAAGATATCGACTTCACCGCTGGCGACCGCTTCTAATAGTACGCGACGCTCCGCCGCCGGGGTATTACCTGTTAAGCACGCCATCTTTAAATCCGTATCCTGCAGGAGGGTGGTGATGGTCTTATAATGCTGTTCCGCCAGGATCTCGGTGGGTGCCATCATAGCCGCCTGAAAACCGCTGTCAACAGCATAAACCATGGCCAGAGCCGCTACCACCGTTTTACCGGAACCCACATCCCCCTGCAGCAGACGGTTCATACTATATTCTGATTTCATATCGCCAAGGATCTCATCCAGAACCCTTTGCTGGGCTCCGGTCAGGGTAAAAGGCAGGTCTTCTTTTATCGCCGACAGCCATCCTCCGGCAGCCTGGTGCTGAACGAAAAATGCTGGTTCTTGATGATCCCGCGTACTGGATAGCATCCACCGAAACAGCATTAATTCTTCTACCACCAGCCGCCGCCTGGCAGAGAGATATTCATCCCCGCTGTGCGGAAAATGAATAGCACGAAATGCACTTTGTATGTCAAGAAGACCATGTTCCTTCCTGAGCTGCATACTGAGCAGTTCCGGGTATAAAGGCAGATAAGAATCCAGCAGCAGGGAGGCGGTATCACGCATGAACTTCTGACTCAAGCCTTCGGTGAGAGGATAAACAGGCAGGATATAATCTTCCATGCGGCCTGATTCCAGCACCTCAAACTCGCCTACCTGTACCTGCAGTCCCGTACCAGTTTCCTTGGCCGTCCCGCGCAGCCAGATGGTCTGCCCGGCTTTGATCACTTGGCTCAGGTAGGGTTGATTAAACCAGATGGCTTCCACCATGGCACTGGTATCCTGGATCAAGGCTTTAAAAATGGTAAATCCCCGACGCCTGGTACGAATTTTTTTGGTATGTTTGACTTGGCCTATAAGCTGACAGTTCTGTCCCGGCATCAGGTCGGCCATACGCATTACCTGGTAACGATTAACATAGGCCCGGGGAACATACCACAAAAAATCGTAAACCGTATCGATCTCCAAACGATGCAGCAGCTGCCGGCGACGTGGCCCTACTCCTTTAACATATTGAATATCCTGGAATAAGTCCTCCATAAACAACTCCTCCGAAAAGAAAAGCGGGTATCATACCCGCTGCTCTCTTGCTTAACCTGCCTACTCTACAGAGAGCAGGTAATAATAATGTGGTTGCCCACCTCTATGCATTTCCACTTCAAAGTCTTTATATCGTGCTTCAATTTTTTTCAAGATGCTGTAAGCTTCTTCCTCGCTTTGCTCCTGACCATAGAGTAAAGTAATCAGCTCTTTGTCATCATTGGTCATCTCATCCAGTACGGCCATGATGACCTCTTCTAGTTCCTGGCCACGCTTGGATATCTCACCATTAATGATACCAATTAAATCGCCATCTTTAATCTCCAATCCATTTAACTCCGAATCACGAACCGCACGGGTAATCTCTGCATAAGCAACCTCCTCGATTTGTTCCTGCATGGCTATTTCCATTTCATCCAGATCCCCCTGCGGATTGTATGTAATAAGAGCAGAAATGGCCTGCATTACAGATTTGCTTGGAATAACGCGTACCTCTTTTTCACACATTTCCGCTACCTGTCTGGCAGCCATAAAAATGTTGCTGTTATTCGGGAAAAGAATAATCTGGGGGGCGCTAACTCGATCACAGGCTTTTAACAAATCTTCGGTGCTGGGATTCATGGTCTGTCCACCTTTAACGATTTCGTCAACCCCTAGGCTCTTTAGAATCTCAGCAATCCCATCACCAACACTAACAGCTACCAATCCGACCTCTTTTTCGTAGGATGGGGCTGTGCTTTCTTCCCAATTGTTTAAGTGCTCGTGCACCTCTTCCAACATATTGTTAATTTTTATATCCACCAGTGCACCCTGCTGCAGAGCTGTCTCCAGAACCTTACCGGGATGATTGGAATGGATATGTATTTTTACAATTTCCTCATCGCCTACCACCAGCATAGAGTCGCCCAGAGGACGCAGATGATCTTTTAGATCCTCGGGATCAAGTCCCTGCCCTTTAACCAGAACTTCAGTACAGTACTGGTATTCCAGCTCAATCGCTTCCTGGGAGCTTTCTTTCCTGGTGCTGACAACACGATCACGGTAATCGTCCAGCGGTATCTCTTTATCACTGGCCAGTCCATCCAATGCGCCCTCCAGAAAATACATCAGACCCTGACCACCTGAATCAACCACGCCCGCTTCTTTTAAAGCCGGCAACATACTAGGGGTTTTCTCCAGGGTATTATACCCTGCTTCAATGCCAAATAATAAGGTTTCTATTATATCTGAGCCCTGTTCAGCTTTTCTTTCACAGGCACGGGAAACTTCACGGATAACCGTTAAGATGGTTCCTTCTACCGGTTTCATAACCGCCTTATAAGCAGTATCAGAGCCGGCCCGCAATGCCTGAGCCAGCAACATGGCATCCGCCTGCTCCTCTCCTTCCAGCACCCTGGCAATACCACGAAAGATCTGTGATAAGATTACTCCCGAGTTGCCGCGGGCACCCATGAGTGATCCCATAGAAACCGCTTTGGCCGCTTTTCCAACTGCATCCTGGCTATGTTTTTCCCCTTCTTTGACCGCAGCTAGTAGAGTTAAATACATGTTTGTG
>DUSB01000186.1 GCA_012840625.1 Syntrophomonadaceae bacterium | reverse complement strand
TTCGGAAAGTGGTCAAAAAAGCGAAAATAAGGCAATTAAAGAGCATTGACATAGCCATTAATTGTATTATAATTATCGTAGTGGTAATTAAAAACAGTAATGAGAAAATGAACCTATACATAAAATGGTATTTAAATGATGACCATTAAAACCGCCTTTAATAGTAAAAATGGTAGATATGGGAGAAACCAACTGGTGGCTCCAAATAGACCGATATTCTTACATTCATGGCGGAATTATTTGTGCATAGTGGTAGATAATCACAGAATTCAGTGAGTGTTGGTTTTTTGTAGAATTAGAAAAGTGTTTTGCGAAAACGTTCAAAGCAAAGGAGGAATCTAGTTTTGAACAGAGGTGAGGAATCGCTTGTTAAGAATGAAAGAGTTAAGCTGATTACGAAATCAAAGCCAAGACTAACTGAACAGGGAAGACGCAAGATGCAGCATGATATCAAGATATATATGGAGCAATATTTTAAGCGCACTTTGGGTAAAGGTGTTGATTATACCAAGGTAATAATTTGGGAAGATATGCTGATTATTCGGGGTGAGGGGTTTTTAACTGAGCCGGAAAAATTTATCGTGGCTACAGATTCCGGAAAAGATGTCGTTAATGCCGCTCGCATGCAGGTAGCCCGACAGCATTCGATTGATAACTTATTATATTTTGAGGAACGGCTCGGTGCTAAAGTTATACATCAGGTCTATACTATTGAGGCAGATAAGGACTTCTGGATGCATGCAATGGTTTTTGATCGCTTATTAACAGAGGGTCTATAGAATTTCATAATGGTGGTTTGAGGAGAAACTTGACCAAGTGGCTCTGAAAAAGACCGGTATTTTCATGTTTGTTAGCAACTATGTATGTGTAAACAAGCATGTAATACTGGTCTTTTTTTTAAGGAGGTGTTACCAAAGAAGGCTTTATTTATCATTAAGATTATGAAAGGGAGAGGTATATTAAATGAGTAATACAATGAAAGCACTGGTATATAACGGTCCAGAAAAAATAGCTCTGGAAGATGTACCGGTACCCCAAATTATTGAGCCAGATGATGCTATTATTAAGGTTACAACTTCAACCATCTGCGGTACGGATATTCATATTTGGCATGGTGGTATGCCTGAAGTTGAACCACCAAGGGTGATTGGTCATGAGTTCGTAGGTGAAGTGGTAGAAGTTGGACCAGCAGTAAGAAATGCCAAAGTAGGTGATAAGGTTGCTGTTTCCTGTGTTACCCAGTGTGGAGAGTGCTTCTACTGCCGTCGTCAGATTTATTCTCACTGCACCACTGGTAGCTGGATTTTTGGTTATATGATTGATGGATGTCAGGCTGAGTATGTTCGGGTACCTCATGCTAACCTGGGTCTGCATCATATTCCAGAAGGACTAACAGAAGAAGATGTTCTCTTTGTAGGTGATATTCTCTCCACTGGCTACCTGGCAGCAGAAAATGCAGAAATTGAGCCGGGTGAAACCGTAGTTGTAACCGGTGCAGGACCAGTTGGCATGTGCTCCATGATTTCTGCTGGCTTATACGGGCCAGCCCGGGTTATTGCTGTTGATTTAAATCAAAGCAGGCTCGATTTTGCTGTAGAACAGGGATATGCTGATCTCGGACTTAACCCGGAAAAGGTAGATGTTGCGGAAGCCGTTAGGGATTTAA
>DUSB01000019.1 GCA_012840625.1 Syntrophomonadaceae bacterium | reverse complement strand
TCATCATAACAAGATTTGCTGCCAAATGTATACTCCTCCTATTTGGGCTGCTCTAACATTACAGCCGCTGCTGTTGATCCAGCTCTTTCATACTGAGTGCGATTCTTTTTCTCTCTATATCGACTGCTATCACCTGCACATTAACGATATCACCAATGCCCACTACATCAAGCGGATGGCGGATGTGCTGTCTGGATATTTCTGAAATATGTACCAGCCCATCCTGCTTTACTCCAATATCTACAAACGCTCCAAAGTCTACTACATTGCGTACCACTCCCTGGAAAACCATCCCTACCTGCAGATCCTCCAGGTTTAATACATCCTGGCGAAATACCGGTGGGGGCACCTCGGTACGCGGATCACGTCCGGGACGCCGCAAAGCCTCAGCAATATCCCGTAGCGTAGGTAAGCCGGCCTGTAGATCCCGGGCGGCCTGCTCCAGATTGACCCGGGCAAGTTTTTCGCTTAAGGCCGCACTGCCAATCTCCTCCATATTGCTGTCGATATATTGTAAAAAGCTTTCGGTAAGATCATAAGATTCGGGATGAATAGGGGTAGCGTCCAGAGGATGCCCACCCTGGTGGATACGTAAGAACCCCGCTGCCTGCTCAAAGGCTTTCGGCCCCAGCTTGGGTACGTCTAAAAGCTGTTTACGGCTTGCATAGGCTCCGTTTTCCTCCCGGTATTGAATCAGATTACTGGCAACGCTACGATTAATCCCGGCTACATAGGATAAGAGCGACGATGAAGCCGTATTCAGATCAACACCCACATAATTAACCGCCGATTCTACCACTGCCGAAAGGTTTTTGTCCAGCTTGCTGACAGCAATGTCATGCTGGTACTGTCCCACCCCTATGCTGCGAGGTTCAATCTTGACCAGCTCGGCCAGGGGATCTTGAATTCTTCTGGCAATGGAAACCGCACTTCTTTGTGCGATATCCAAATCAGGAAACTCCTCGGCCGCCAGAGGGGAGGCGGAATAAACGCTGGCGCCCGCTTCGCTCACAATGGTATAAGAGAGGTTTTTGGCCCTTGATTGCTGAATGAAATCTGCCACCACCTGTTCGGTTTCCCGGGAACCAGTTCCATTGCCAATAACGATGGCATCAAATTGGTATTCTTCATACAGCGATGCCAGCACCTGTTGGGTCCCTGTTATATCCCGCTGTGGTGGCGTAGGATAAAAAACCCCTGTTTTAAGCATGCGCCCGGTAGGATCAACCACAGCCCATTTGCATCCCGTACGATAGCCGGGATCGATCCCCACCACAGTCTTACCCCGTACCGGAGCCTGCAGCAGGAGTGAGCGCAGATTCCGGGAAAAAACCTGCAGTGCCTGTTCATGGGCTTTCTCCGTTAGCTCGCTGCGCAGATCACGCTCTACCGCCGGAAAAAGCAGGCGGCGATACCCATCCGCAATGGCCATTTTAACCTGTTCTGCACCACTGCCTTCGGGTACATGGCGCAGATAGAGCAGGTTAAGAATTGGTTCTTCATCAAGCTCTATCTGTACTTGCAGATAACCCTCTTTTTCGCCGCGGTTGATGGCCAGGATGCGGTGAGCAGGTATACGGGAAATTTTCTCCCCATAATCGCTGTACATGCTGTAGACCGAATCTTTTTGCTCCTCCCGGGCACGGGTACGAAGAACCCCATGCCGGCGGATGAAATCTCGTACCCTCTGCCGCACCTGAGCCTGATCAGCGATCTCTTCTGCGATAATGTCTCTTGCCCCCTGCAGAGCCATTTCCACATCGCTTACTTCCCCGCCCACATAGGAAGCCGCCAGCTCTGCCGGCGCTTGCTGTACTGCACTTTTTTTAAGCAGCTCTGCCAGGGGCTCCAGGCCCCTTTCTCGAGCGCTTGAAGCCCTAGTCTTGCGTTTGGGGCGGAAGGGACGGTACAAATCCTCCAGCTCCGTTAGCTGCCGACTGGCATAAATCTGCTTTTTTAATTCCTCGCTTAGCTGACCCTGTTCATCGATAAGCCGCAAGATATCTTCCTTCTTTTGTTCCAGACGGCGATAATGGTGCAGCAATTCTTCAATCTTTCTAATCTGGTTTTCGTCCAGTTCCCCGGTCATTTCCTTACGGTAGCGAGCAATAAAGGGAACCGTTTGGGCATCATCAAGCAGAGCTGCGGTGTTTTTAACCTTTCTATAGGGGATACCCGTATCATCACTAATGATTTTCAAGATATCTATACAAATGGTAGCATTCTCCTTTCTTCCTCTTTAAAAGTATAGTATTTGATTTTATCATGCCTTACTTACAGCTGCCAGCCCTTTTCCGCTTAGTATGCTGTTTGATCTTCCGTTTAAGAGCCTGCCCCCATCGGGACGGTATGATACCGGTTCAGCCACAAATAAAGCAATCGGCCGCCATGACCCCTGCCGCTGGACAGAACAATTGAAGCTTGCTTGTTATCAGGGATTCGTTCTATGATGAGAATTAATCCCGCATAGTAAACCATAAGGAAAGGATGAGTGTTCTATGCAGTACCGCGAAATAGGAAATACAGGTATGCAAGCCTCGGTGGTAGGTATCGGTACCTGGCAGATGGGAGGATGGCGCTGGGGTGGTTCCGATGAATCAGAGGCCATAAAAGCCTTACATGCTGCCATAGATGCTGGCATCAACCTGGTTGATACTGCCCCCATCTATGGTCGAGGCCGGTCTGAAGAAGTGGTAGGAAAGGCCTTGCGGGGAAAGCGCCACCAGGTCATCCTGGCTACGAAATGTGGTATGGTATGGCATGTTGAAAAAGGCCGTTTTGCTTTTGAGCAAAGAGGGTTGCCCATATACAAATACCTGGGACCCGAATCCATACGTTATGAAGTAGAGCAGAGCCTGAAGCGCTTGCAGACGGATTATATTGATCTCTATCAGACCCACTGGCCCGATCCCGGCACTCCTATTGCTGCTACCATGCAAACCCTGCTGGAGCTGCAACGTGAAGGTAAAATCCGCGCTATTGGTGTCAGCAATGTTAGCGTCGATCAGCTACAGGAATATCTGCAGCATGGGTCTATTGCCAGTGCCCAACAGCTATACAGCATGCTGGATCGCGAGATTGAAGCAGATCTGCTGCCCTTTTGCCAGAAAAACTCTATCTCCGTGCTAGCCTATTCCCCGCTTGCCAAAGGCTTATTAACGGGAAAGATTGGACCTGACAGGGTTTTCAATGAGGATGACCAGCGCCGGGACAACCCGCGTTTCTCTACAGAAAATCGCCTTAAAATTGCTGCAATGCTCAAAGCTTTTGCGCCTATAGCGGAATCACATCAGATCAGCATGGCTCAGCTGGCCATTGCCTGGACTTTTTCCCAGCCCGGCCTTACCCATGTACTGGGAGGGACGCAAAAAGCCGGGCAGGCGGTTGAAAACGCTGCTGCCGGCGATGTAGTCTTGAGCGATAAAGAGATAAGCTTTATGAACCAGACCATCGATAAGTTCTCCCTGAATGAAGCACCGCGTTCATAAACAAGCAGGCTATTCATTGCTCCCTGCGGGCATAATAAATCCCCTCATCCGGCGGCGGCAGCCTCTGCTGCTCGCGAAACTAAAGCTTTCCCGGCGCCTGGATAAGGGGAAACAGGCCTGTGAAAATCCATCCAGCACCTGACTACCATGGATTTTCTATTTCCACAGCCGCCTGAACTCTTCTGCCTGGATAAAAAGAGGAAGCCCGACCCGGTTTCCCCTGATGGTTAATCACGATGTTCTTTTCTTCTATTCTGCTATCAAAAAATACCCCCGCTTGCGGGAGTATTTATGAGCATGATTTCTTTTTTTATTACTGGCGGAGGCGTGTGAGAATCGAACTCACCCGCCGTGGGATCGCCACGGCGCAAACTGGATTTGAAGTCCAGGCGACCCACCAGGACCGATCCGCCTCCAACCGTATAGCTCTAGGAGTATACTATTTACACTGGTTTTTGTCAAATTTTATCCCGCTCCAGGGTGGCTCTTTTATGGTAGAGCAAATGCAGCCAGCCAGCTTTATCCTTTTCCAGGCCGGCAAGCAGCTCCTGATGATGTTATTTGTCATGTTTATATTTTTTATCGCTCTATCTATCCCCTCAACACCGGCATGAGGGATATTTGGTTGGGGACTACATAGCCTCCATTTCCCACTTCCCACAGCGATCTCCCCAGCGGGCAATTAAATTTTTATTTTCATAAAACTGTACTACCTCACAAGCGTTAGCACAGCCCTTGCATTCAAATGATGTGGTCTTGAACTGTATTTCTTGAATGTTAAACCCTTTAAAATCAGTGTAACCTTTTCTGCGAACCTTTTCCTGGGCTAGAAGGGCTACCCCTATAGCTCCCATTACTCCAAACTGCGGCGGTATGATGACTTCATATCCCAGCTCCTGGTTAAGTGCCTTGACCAATCCCTTATTGGCTGCTACCCCTCCCTGAAACAAAACCGGGGGCTTGATGTCTTTACCTTTGCCAACATTGTTCATATAATTGCGTATCAAGGCTTCGCACAGACCCGCCACAATATCTTCCGTATTGTAGCCCAGTTGCTGTTTATGTACCATATCTGATTCCGCAAAAACTGCACAGCGCCCTGCTATCCGCACCGGGTTTTTAGCTCGCAAGGCATAATCACCAAACTGCTCAATAGGAATACACAGACGGGCTGCCTGTTGATCCAAAAATGAACCTGTTCCCGCAGCACAGACTGTGTTCATGGCAAAATCGGTTACCACTCCATCCCGGAGGATGATGATCTTGGAATCCTGACCGCCGATTTCAACGATGGTTTGCACTCCTTCTACCGCTCTTGAAGCAGCGATGGCGTGGGCTGTTATTTCATTCTTTACTATATCCGCCCCTATGATCATGCTGGTAAGATAACGGGCACTGCCGGTGGTTCCTGCGCCTTTGATTTCAATGTCCGGCGCGATTTCCTCGCCAATGGTATGCAAGCCTTCCTGTACGGTTTGAATCGGTTTGCCGTTGGTTCTAAGGTATTTGCCCACCAGGAGTTCACCCTGTTCATCGATTACCACAATGTTCGTGCTTACAGAACCTACATCCACTCCTAGATATCCTGATTTCATATAACCAACCTCTCGATTTTTTTACGCTCTTTTTGTTCGCGCTTGCGCTCTAACAGATCTATAAATGCTTCCAAACGCGTTTGTATCCCCGCTTTACCGGTTTGTTCATCAATAAAAAGGGTGAGAACCGGAATATCAAAATCACGGCTGACGCTGGGAACGATGCTCTTGGCCACAATTTCCGGGATACAGGCAAAGGGTGCCAGCTGTACGACCCCGTCAAAGCCATTTTGGGCATACAAAACGGTCTCGCCGATACTATTCACTCCATGGCCACCAATGGGTGCTTCGTTCAAATAGGGTTGGGCCATAGAGAAAATGTCCCCTTCCAGGTTTACGATGGTATTCTTTCTGGTATAGGAGGTTAGATAAATAGAGCGGTCTGTTTCTACTCCCATTTCACCCAGCATAATCTGCAGGTAATGATTGGCAGCAGGCTCCAGCACCACATATATTTCTCCAATAATACCTACTTTTAGTGGATTCCTCGACATATCCATTTCGGTACTCTGCAGCAGCTTTATCCCTTCTTCACGGGCATCAATAATTTCCGGAATCGTGTTTGCCTGATCAATATAATCAAGTGCCTTCCATAAATGACGGGTGGTTTCACCACGTTTTATTTCCAGCGGCCGTACCTGGTGCGATAAAATCTCTACATCATCCAGGGCGTTAATCTTGGTCCAGGCAACTTTTAAAGCCTGAATAAATTCTTTAACGCTGAGTCCGCCTGTTTTACGAAGGCGGCGCAGTTTTTTCCAGAAATCCTTTACATCGCACAGCGGCGGCTCAAAAGCCATGACTTCCACATCTTTACCCAGATCATCCAGCAGATACTGATGCATGACCCAGTAATAGGCGGCGCGGCTGGGTCCCATGCCCCCGGAAGTAATAATCAGTTCTGCTCCCTGTTCCGCCACTTCCAGGTAGGTCCCGGTCAAAATCTTAAACGGGATGCAGGCAAATTCAGGTGAATAACGTACTCCTAAATCCAGGGTACGTTTGCTGGGCTCAGGGGGAACAATACATTCATGTCCCAGGTTTTCTACCAGCCATTTAAAAGCTATATATGAATAGCCCATATGGGGAAAACTTATTTTCATTTTGCATCCCTCCGGTATCTTAACATATCTAAAAATGCTTCCACTCTGGTTTGAACACCAGTTTGTGCTGTATGCTCATCAATGGTCACCGCAAGGTAGGGTATGCTGCTGCGTTTGTGGGTTTCTATCTCGATAAGCCGGTCAACCATGGCATCAGGACCACAGGCAAATGCAGTAACATGAATCATTCCATCGATGTAGGGCTGGTCCAGGAAATATAAGGCCCCATTTACTGCCCGGTTAGAAAAATACCAAAATAAGTTCTTGGGCAGGGTACGTCCATACTTATTCATTTGTTTGTTGCTGAGCATATCCTGTGTATAAACCCGAACTCCTTGTTTTTTAAGAATATCAAGCAGGCTTACATTCAAGTAGGGGTCATAGATGGCATAGGGATACCCCACCACCGCGATGTTTAAATCAGTGCCTTCTACCTTGAAGTCTGCTATGGATTTATCCCCGAATAGAATCTCCATGGCCTGTTCTGGATATAAACCCTTGTTCAGCAGAGATTCAAATTTTTTTTGGGTTCTGGTAGCCTTTTTCTGGGCTGCTTTGATCTGTGCACTGTTATTACC
>DUSB01000018.1 GCA_012840625.1 Syntrophomonadaceae bacterium | reverse complement strand
TTCGCCTACCTGCCATACCACGTTATCCTCATCAAAAATCTTGCGTATCCGGGCTATAAATTCAGGGTTGGCGTCATTGGAATCGGATTTGCCGCGGGATCCGGTAAACTTGGTTACCACCAGCCCATTGGACATAAAGCTGCAGTTCATTTTTTCAAATACTTCCGGATAATTGGGGTCTACAGCGGCATTTACATCTGCCGATAAGGCGTAGGAACGCGCCAGAGCCCGTCTGACCTTAAGATAGTCGGCTCCCCCCATGCGTTCCATTAATTCTGCTACTAGGTTTTCCATCAGCATGGACTGTAAGCCGGTATTGCCGGTACTGCCTATTTCTTCTTTATCAACAAAAAGGCACATAGCGGTGCGCTCCGGTTTTTCAACTTCTAAGGCTGCCATCAGAGAGGCATAAGCACAAACACGGTCATCCTGACCATAGGCACCCACCATAGAACGGTCAAAGCCTACTTCTCTGGCAGGAAAAGCAGGTACCAATTCAATCTCAGCACTGGTAAAGTCGTCTTCCTCGATTCCGTATTTGTCCTTTAAAAGCTGCAGAACAGGTTCTTTGAAGACATCCTTTTCTGCCTCCGGCAGTGGCCGGCTGCCAACCAGGATGTTTAAATGTTCTCCGGTGATCCCTTCTGACATTTTCTTGCTCATCTGTTCTCTTGCCAGATGCGGCAGCAGGTCAGAGATGGTGAAAACGGGATCACCCTCCTCTTCGCCGATAATTATGGTAACGACACTGCCGTCTTTTTTGGCTATCGTACCATGTAAGGCTAGGGGAATGGATACCCAGTGGTATTTCTTGATTCCACCATAATAATGGGTTTTAAACAGAGCCATGCCATCGGCTTCATAAAGCGGACGGGCTTTTAGATCCAAACGAGGTGCATCAATATGCGAAGCAACAATATTCAGCCCCTCTTCTAAAGGCTGCCTGCCGATAACAACCAGGGCTGCTATCTTCTCCCTTTCGGTAATCAAGACACGATCACCGGGCTGTAAGGACTGCATTTCCTGCAGAGCTTTGAAACCATGCTGGGCGGCTAGCTTATTGATATAGGCAGCAGCCTCCCTTTCCGTGCGCGCCTGATTAAGAAAATCGATGTAGCCTTCGCTAAAGGAAAAAATTTTATCCGTTTCTGGTTTCTCCACCTGAACCCAGCTGTTGTTTTTAAGTTTATCTTTTACTTCCGCCATTTCACCAGCTCCTTTTCTTTCTTTTAATGGTATATCAGCTTGGGCTGAAAGTCATTGTGGACATTATAGATCTATTTTTTGATTCTGCTTGACCGGCAAGGGCTCAGCCTCATACAAAAACCAATATTTGAGTTTATCTTTCCCTGTATCCAGCAGGTCTAATACCCTGGAAGTTTCTATACTTTCATTCAGACTGCTGTTATGGTTTCCTATCAGGGCTGCTGCACCCAGCAGGGGATTAATAAGAGCAAATAAAACCAGTACGATTATAACATATTTTACCATGCTCAAGATTAGCCCTCCCAGGCTGTTGAGCATCCCCAGGGCTCCCTGACGAAAAAGACCGTCGAATAAAGAAGCAAATATTTTTACTGCCCAGCGGGTAAGGAAAAACAGTACAATAAAGGCGGCAATGCCCAGCAGGGCTTCAGATATTTGTATGCTGATGGGCAGCGCATCAGCTGGTAGGGAGATGCCGCCAGGTAACAGACCCGGCAGCGGGATCTGGTTTAAGAGTTCCTGCCCTGACCGGGCTGCGGCCAGGGCTGGTATTTTCATTTCCAGCCAGTTGGCCAACCGGCTAACCAGACTGTAGCGGGCTTCCAGATTGGCCACCACCAGTTCACGAAAATTCCAGGCCACCAGAATTCCTATAACTAATGCTACAATTGAGGTCAGGGATGCAAAAAAGCCACGGCGGTAACCGCGTATGCATGCCAGCAGAAAAATGATAATAAGTATAAGATCAAGTTTATTCAAAGCTTGCTTTTCCTCCTTTTGGCTAACTCTTCCCTTGGCTAGGAGGTTAAAATGTGCTATAAAAAAACTGAGCTCGCTTAATCAGCTACCATAGAAACGAGGAATTAGTTTGGATATTGCACTTGAAGGGGTTCCTGAGCTGGTCCAGTACATTCGGGGTTTAGGCCTGATAGCCCCCATATTTACATTCGTGCTTTTCGCTGTACAGGCTGCACTACCTATATTTCCCTATATACTTTTGGCTGCCGCGGGCGGAATTATTTTTGGTTTCAAACTAGGGCTTTTTCTAGCCTGGTCCGGTGCGCTGGCCGGCGCATGTCTGGCCTACTGGATTTGCCGCATTATCGGGTATCAGCGCCTGTCAGATTATCTGGAACGGCGCTGGCAGTACCGTATACCTGCTTTAAATCCATCGGCTTCCTTCTGGACCATCGTGGCAGCAAGGGTTATCCCCATTATTCCTACCCCTTTAATTAATCTTGTTGCTGCCGTAAGCGGTGTTCCTTTCTGGACCTTTTTTACTTCTTCCGCCATAGGGAAAATCCCTACCGCCGTATTATATACTGGCCTGGGATTGGCCTTTTTCAGCGTCAAAGATATTGAAACCATTCTCTACCTGCTAGGGGGACTTATTCTGCTGGTAGCACTACTGCGATATCTGGCTCGTCGGTACACCCGCTACCTTATGCGTTCCCCTCATTCATCATAACAAGATTTGCTGCCAAATGTATACTCCTCCTATTTGGGCTGCTCTAACATTACAGCCGCTGCTGTTGATCCAGCTCTTTCATACTGAGTGCGATTCTTTTTCTCTCTATATCGACTGCTATCACCTGCACAT
>DUSB01000185.1 GCA_012840625.1 Syntrophomonadaceae bacterium | reverse complement strand
CAGTTGAACTGGATCCTTAAAATGATGAATAGCTGAGGAAAAAATAATCAAATCAAACTGTTCTTCTTCCTGGAAGAAAGAAAAAGCATCCTGATTAACAATCCTTATGTTGCGAATATTCATCTGTTCAGCCTTTTGTTGCGCTACAGCTAACATCTTATCGGCACAATCCACCAGGGTAAGATCACAGTTGGGGTCGCATTTTTTTAGGATAAAGGAGGCTCTTCCTGCTCCTCCACACATATCAACAGCTTTTATCCTGCGACCGCGTCCCAGCAGGTCCAGCACTGCATTGAATACCACCGTATATTCTACATATGGAAACTGCAACTCATCAATGTTCGCATAAAAATCTATGATCTTATCATCTGCATATTTCTGAATATTAGCTGCTAAAATATCCGCCTCACTAACCTCTTGCCATCGTGTATTCACCATGCATTCCCCCGTCATTTTTATATAGGACATATTCTGCAAAACTATTAAGTTTCCTGCAATAAAACGCCAATTTTAGGGGATGGATACCAGACGAAGCGTAGGGGATAGATGCTGGGGGGATGGCGCTTTTTAGACGCTTATTGACGTTGATTTTATTTTTGAACGACGCTGAGATAAATAAAAATTGGGGGCTATTGGAGGGCTGGGGATTAAATATAAAAGCCGGGAAAGAGTTCCCGGCTACTTGCTTTATTCGATTTTATTGCTTCTTCGCCAGATGCGCATGCGCTCTGCTTCTTTTATAAGTTCATCCCGAAATTGTGGATGTGCTAATTCAATAATAAGTTCGGCTCGTTTCCACGTAGCTTCTCCTTTTACCTTCGCCAAACCATATTCGCTTACTAAATAATCAACTGATGCCCGTGGTGTTGTTACAATGCTACCTGGTTCCAGTGTGGGAACGATACGTGAATGCATCTTACCTTCTTTATCTGTATAGGTGCTGGTCAGACATAGGAAACTTTTGCCTCCCTTGGAATAGCGAGCTCCTTCTACAAAATCAAGTTGTCCCCCGGTACCTGAAATTTGCCTGAAGCCTATACTTTCGGAACATACCTGTGAAAATAGGTCAACGGTCAGAATATTGTTAATGGAAACAACTTTATCGTTGAGGCTGATAATACGGGGGTCATTGGAATAAGACGAAGGATGACTGGCCATAAGGGGATTATCCTCAATAAAATCATAGGTTTCGCGGGTTCCCAGACAGAAGGTGAAACCTATTTTGTTACGATCGAATGTTTTATAACGGTTGGTCACCAATCCTTTGGTAAATAATGGGACCATAGAGTTACAAAACATTTCCGTGTGTATTCCCAGGTCTTTAAGATCAGAATCGCAAATTAGTTCCCCCAGAAGATCAGGAAGAGTACCAATACCCAGCTGCAGACAGGCACGATCTTCAATTTCATTTAAAATAAGTTTGGCCATTGTCATATCGATGTCGCTTGGTTCAGCTGTAGGGGGAAGTTCAAAAAGCGGACTATTGCTGCCTTCAATAATGTAATCAATTTGCGAAATGTGTATGGCATCTTCAGATCCTCCGGGAACGCGGGGCATGTTTTCGTTAACCTCCAGGATGACCCGATCTGCGCCCAGACAGCCTGTATAGCTGTAAACATTAGCGGGTCCGAAAGAAAAAAAGCCTTCGTTATCCATGGGGCAAACCTGAACCACACAGGTATAATTGGGGTTTTCCGGTCTTTCCAGCATAGTCTGTGCTTCGCTGAGATGACTAGGTAAATAATACATCAAGTTGTGATCAGCCATACGGCGGTCAATGGCACTGAAATAAAAATTATTACAGGTAAAATGTTCATGTGATGGATCAGAGGCTGCCGTTCTTACCGGGGGTAGTAAGGTGGTAGACATATAGATATAAACATCATGTAATTCTTCTTTGCGTTTAGCTAATTCTACGTCAAAATCAATAGGTCGTCCCAGCATACCACCGTACAAAATATAATCACCAGAATTAATCATTTGAGCTGCCTGAGAAGCATTGATCAGTTTTTCCTGATATTCTTGAGTATACGTTTTGCTCATCAAATACCTCCTACCTATTCAAAATCATTGTTTACAAGTGTCTTACTAGCTCTATGTTCGATGGAGCTCATTTTTATAAACTATGTAGGGCCTACCCGGGTTTTTAACCAGCGACTACAAGCGCAATATTTCATCAACAAAATTAAACTACAAAAACGTATATCCATATATAATATAATAGGCGATATAAAAATTCATGCAAGATAAATTTCCTATTTTATAATATATCTATGCGCTTACTTGTTCACCTCTGTCCATTCCATATTAAATCTATCGTTATCCCCGGGCCGCTAAAGCATAAAATCTCAGCTTAAACCAGGTAAACATCTTGAATGGTATGAGAAGTTTTTGCTTGTAATAAGCTGGGCATATTTGCGCTTCTTATGGGAAAATATTTTACATTTTATTCTGTAAGCAGGCAAAAAGCATTATAAATTGATCTTACGATAAATAAGTACTCAAAACAATAATTTATACATAAGTCAATAATAATATTTCAAAATAATTACTTGTATGGATCATTCGAGCATCCTCCCTATTTACAGCTGTGGGTAAACGAGGTAGTACGGATATAATCCTCACCTATCTGTTTAACCATGCCTTTTTTTAGCAGACGGCGCAGATGGACAATCAGACTCAAGCGTTCAAAATACTCAAATATGATTGTGGGTTCATACCACTTGCCATAAATTATCTTTTTTTCAGTCAGTTGATCGATATTTGTCGGTTGTGCCAGGACTTCCAGGATACGGTTTTCGTTTTCATAGATCCGCTGTAAATATTGTTTTAGTTTGGCCGTAACATTATTCTGTATCAATCCTTTATGGGAAGATAAGATGATTTCTGGTTTTAGCTTGATGATTTTTGTAATGGAATCAATCATATCATCAACATCGCTGGTCCAGTTTCCATACCAGGGACCAAAACTGGTTAGATCAATATCAGCAGAAAAAAGTATGCCGTGGGCGCGATCGAAAAACACACAATGCCCTGGTGAATGGCCGGGAGTATGGATGACTTCAAGTTTGGTTTTTCCTAGATTAATGATTTCTCCATCTTCTATGGGCTGATCGACACGGCAGGGGCGATATCCTATCCATTTGACTAGGCCATCGCGAAGTTCACTATTGCCATAGTGATGGAAGCCATAATAATAGCAAAATTCGTCCAGTGATTCCATAGCTGGTATGTCCAGAGGGTGGGCTAAAATTGTAGCTTCCGGGAAGAGGTCATTACAACCGGTATGGTCGCGGTGAAAATGTGAATTGATAATAAGATCAACACGGCGCTCCTGCAGTAGATCCGGGAAGCTTCGATCTAAAGGGGTATCAATTAAGGCTTTCTTTTCATCGTCAATGTAGAAGCAGAAGGATGAGGGAAATTTTCCGCTGCTGTTGGTTGACAGCATGTAAATTCTATCAGCAACCTGCATAAACATTTCCAGTAACCTCCTAAGCAGCATAAATTAATTGAGCAAAAAGGGCTAACAAGATTGGGGCTGTACTCATCAGTAAACTACCCCTAGTTTACTTAAACAAATTTTGGATCGCAAACAGGAATGGGCAAAAGGCGTAAAAAAAACATAAAATATCTATTTGGCTTGAAATTTTAAGGTTACAGCGTTATTCTGATCGATAATGTGGGAGGTTTTAGACATGCCAAATGTAGCGGAAAAAGATTTTTATGTTCATTATTATGAGGTGGATTTTTTAAAGAAAGCCACCCCCTGGGCCTTATTGAATTATCTGCAGGAAACAGCTTTTTTGCATTCAGATATTGCCGGAGATACGCAGGAACTGCAGGCAGAACAGCAAAAAACCTGGATGGTCTATAAATGGTTGATGCATATTCATGATTATCCGCAATGGAAAGAAACGGTACGGGTACAAACTTGGTTATCTCAGATAAAGAGCTATAAAGCAATTCGTGAGTTCCATATTATCAATCAAGAGGGCAAACTGCTGGCACAGGCTACATCTGAAGTTATTTTGGTGGATACGGTCAAGTTAACCCCTCGCCGCATTGATCAGGAACGTAAAGATGCATATGGCACCTGTGAGCCTGCACTAAATATTATACTGCCCGACTCCGATCCCAATGAACAGGGCATAGAGGTGAGCAAAGAGTTTCAGGTTCGTATTGAAGACATTGATAGCAATCAGCATGTTAACAATGCCCGTTATCTGGCCTGGTTTATAGAAAGTATTCCCGTAAAGATTATAGAAAATCATTCTTTATATCTACTGAAAATAACTTATAGAAATCAAATTAAGTACGGGCAGAAGATAGTTGTTAATACGGTTCAGGATACCATGCCTGGTTCTGATAAGTTGTTCCGCAGTATTATTGAGGATGAGGAAGGACAGCAATGCGCTATGTTAAAGGGTGTATTTTGTCCCAACTAACGCTTGCGGGAACGTTTTTGCGCTTTCTTCCGTTTATGTGCTTTGCGTTCCCATTTTCCTTCTTCTGAATAGATCTGCTTGTTTTTTTCTTGTTCATCCCGCCCGCCTATGTATTCTTGCTCCCGTCCCCGCATAACCACCAGCGTCTGTCCTTCATTAAAAGTCAGAGCAATAGGAAAATCAGACTCTCCGTATATGATCCGGTAACCAGTTTGATGTAGTTCATCGTTTTCTTTTAGTGCTTTGCGGATTTCGGATTTTAAAACCGAAAAGCCGCCCTGACTATGGTGGCCTTTCCCATGATTAATGACCAGGACGTCAACGCCATGGCGGATGCACCACTTTAAATTTTTTTCCAATTTTTCGACAGACTCTGCTAAGTTATGACCGTGCAGATCGATGTGCTCTATTTTCATCATATTTAACGCCTCACTCCAGTATTGTTACGATATAAATCCATGGTGAGATCCAGGATATTCTCGCTAAAAAGACCTGTAGATATAAGGATCAAGCTGCACTGCAAATTATTTCTCAGGTGCCATCGGGTAAAAGTTATCTCGGCGTGGCTTTCATGACTGCTACACTATTATAAACAAAGTTTCCTTTTCTTTAAAGATGGGGTATGGCGTGTGAAACATGGTCTTCTTGTTTCAACCTGCCAGGGGGCAGGAGCTTTTTAGATACTGTTCAGTATCAGTCAGCATCTAAAATCGAAACGGTTAAATGGCTAATCTTCTGGGACCGGCGGATATCAGGAGCGAAGGATGGGAAGATCTGGAATACAATTAGTTTTGCAGGATTGCTTATGTCATGGAAAGGGATAGTATTAAATTTACCGAAATGAGCGGCAAGAATTGCACCGGTCTGGACTTGTTGTTATAATCCATTTATGTAAGGAGGAGTGTGTGT
>DUSB01000184.1 GCA_012840625.1 Syntrophomonadaceae bacterium | reverse complement strand
TCAAACAGGGTTTCCACCTTTCCTGTAGCGGAAGCTTCAGCTTCTGCAGGGAGGCTAAAGCCTCCCCTACGCTAACAAGTAATAAGAACAAGAAGCCAGCATCCAGCCCACAATGGTGGTATGGAAGATCATTAACCCACTATAGCCAACCATTTAAAAATGTACAGGTAAATTAGAGGGAAGCTGGTGGCAATATGTAGATTACTATCAGGTGTTCACTGATTAAACAGGGCTTGCCATTCTTGGCTGCGGTGCAAGAACAAAGAAAGTTAGGTATTAAACACCTAACTTTCTGACTTTTATATAGATCTATTACTGATCTTCCTCCAGGATAAAACGCCAGGCACAAAACCAATCATCAGGATGTTTGTCAGGTGGGCAGCCAATACATTCAGTGCGAAAGCGCTCATCTATTTCCCAGGCAAAGCGGCTGTACTCAACCAAACCTGCAGATTTACATGGATAATCTGCCAGCCCTTTTCGTTTGCGAGCCGATTGCACACGGCAATCATTCATCTGAAAAACAATACTATGAGGACTTTCATCAATAATAGACTGTACATTTACCTGAGCGTACATGCGAAAAGCAAGTGCGCGCTTTAATCCATCGATACCGGCATTAGGGGGAAGACCCAGAAAATTCTTGATCAGTCTGGCTTCAACCTGTGAATAGCGTACCCAGCAAGTATCGTTGCAGCGCTTGGCATCATTCATACCATAGGCTTTCTCAACGGCTTGAAACCACACACCATCCATAGCCAGCCAATTTTTCCCTAGTTCTGCGGTTAGCTCCAGCAATTTTTCGCGGGGTAATTGTAAAAGCGGTTCCGGAATACCATCCTTTACTTCAAAACCTAATGTTTTGCCCAAACGTTTCATTTGAATCTGGTTAATTGTTCCCGCTACCTCTTCCAATAAATCCAGTGCCTTTTCCATACCTAACTGGTGTTCTATTTCCCGGAGCCATAAGGTGTAATGGATGGCCATACGGTGACTCATAGTTAATATAAAATGAGCCAGTTCTTCCTGATTTAAATCGTCAATTTTCCAGTAATCATTATTCACATTCTGCTGCATAATAAAGCCTCCCTGTATTTTTGTTTTATATTGGTTAAATGATACGAACATATTATTTAGTTTCATACATACATAATAGAATCTCTATTGCCTGGATTTTTCTTTGTAAGAACAATATGATTAACGTTTCAAGCGTAGATGTATGTGCTCGTATATATTATACGGCAGGTATATATAAAGGAGGGATTAATATCCTCTCCTTCTGCTTAAATTGGTAATAATAAGCACGCTTAGCCTGAAAGTATAGATCAGCCATGGTTATGGAACAGCAATAGCAAAAAGGCAAGGGTAAAGTTAGGAGCTAGGCATCTAACTTTCTATTCACAAATGATCATATTGAGGATTAAGAACGGCGGTACGCATTTTACCCAGGAACCAATCTTTTATATCTTTAGCTGCTATGCAGGAAAAGAGAACAATTATGGCTACCAGAGCTCGGGAACCTGGCAGCAGTATCTTACGTAACAGGTCTACCAGGAAGAAATGTCCCAGATATATACCCAGTGTACGGGTACCTACAAAGGAAAGGAATTTTGTGCTGGGACGATACTCAGTACCATAATAAATGGCCAGTGTCAGTGTAATACCGATTGCCAGGGGGAATATAGCTACTTTGTTGTACATATAGCCCAGGGTATTGTTCAAAAATGGTACTACCAGACCAAGTACTGCCAGAGCGATGGCAGCATAGAAAAAGGTCTGGGCATGTTTGGCGATGTATTGCTGGATTTGTTTGTAATCGGATAGCAGCATTCCTATGGCAACAAATCCCCACCATTTAAGTGGATTGGGACCGCTGAAAGGCAAGATGTGTAAATCATACGTTTTGGAGATTTCTAATATGAAAATGATGACAACATTACTCAGCATCATAAAATAAAGAAAATAGCGCCGAACAGTTTTGGGCAGCAGATACAACAGGGGGCATAATAGAGCAAATACCATATAATGAAACATAAAATATAGATGCAAAGCGGTTTTGCCGAAAATGATGTCCATCACCGTAAATGTTTTTCCAATAGTAATCCAGTAAAATGCTCCATAAGCAAGTGCCCAGAAAATATAAGGGATATAGTTTCTTCTTATTTTTTTCCAGCTGGATTGCAGCCAATTCGAAGCATCGGACATGAAGTATCCCTGTACCATAAAAAACATAGGAACACTCCACATAGCTATTTCTCTTATAAATATTGCTAGAGGATCAGTGAAGCCCCGGTAAACATGACGAAATATAACAATAATGATTCCTAATCCTTTTAGTACATCGAACATATCGATTCGCTGGCTGGCCATTAAAGTTCCTCCTAAGGATGCATGATATTGATAGCCACGTAAACCAATAATTGGCAAAAGTCAGTTCCATGGTTATATCAATGAAGCGAAAGATTTTTCCTGCCGGAAAAGACCTGCGTTGAAGTTCAGGGTAGGGGATAAAGATAAAAACCTTACATCTCATTCCTACCGATCACAGATTGCAGGTCGTTATGTTTATTTCAAGATAAGGGGGCACAAAAGCAAAGAAAGTCAGGTAACCAGGCACCTAACTTTCTTTGCTTTTATTTACAATCTAGAGAGTGAAAAGAGATAAGGTTTGGTATTTCCTATTTATTCCTTACATAAGTGTATACGCTCCCCACCTCTTATGTTATCTGACTTTTAAACCATTTTTCAACTTTGAACAGATCAGCTGCGATCTTAACAGGGGACTGATTCCTGGGAATTTGGGTCTTGTAAGGCAATAAAAGTTCAAATTCAGCGCTTTCGTGCTTAAAACGCATTAAACTGTAAACAGTTCAGTATCTGCATCCAAATTATGATGTATTGTATAGACGGCTAAACTTCATTATGGCTTGGATAGCTTACGGGGGTAATATTCTTCCAATACACTCTACTTATAATTCAAAAACCTGTTTACATTAAATGAAACAGGCTTTTGAAAACGAAGTCTATTTGCAATGGTTTTAGCAGGGTTAATGCTTTACCAATTCTCTGCTTGTTTGCCGATTTAGCTGTTCTGGTGTTTAATATTCGAAAATCTCTACTGGTACACGTAGTACAGTTTGGTCTTGGCCTTTAACTACGTTGGCAACTGCACATACATTGGGAACGATGTTATTTAAGTAGTAGCGAGCTGATTCAACCTTACCCAGGTAGAAATAATAATCATAATGGTCTGTACCTAGTTCTTTGATTTTTCTATCTGCCAGTAAAGCCTGATCAAGTAAGAGACTGCCCCCATAAAGCTGTGCAGTGGCAGTAAGTATGCGATTAGCAAAGACATCTACAAAACGCTTCTCATTATTAGCCAGATGGGCTTCAATAACTTCCTGTATCTCGCCATAAGCTGATATGGCCTTACCCAGGTTAGCGAATTCAGTTGCAAAGCCGGGGGTGTTTTTGTTTTTTTCATAGAAATCTTTTATTTCCTGCATAAACTCTGGGAAAGCTCTGCCTTTATCCCAGCTCCATTTATGGGTTATTAGGTCCATGGCCTGCATGTGGTTGGTACCTTCCCAAATGGAGTAAATCTTGGAATCGCGGGCAATCTTCGCTACCGGATAATCTTCTGTGTATCCATAGCCCCCGTATACCTGTATAGCCTCTGCACAAATGTCCCAGCATTCATCACTATTATAGGCCTTGCATATCGGTGTACAGATTTCTATCAGATTATCTGCTTTGCGGACCTTTTCAGGATCAGGATCATTGGCGCGTACATCAAAAGCAAAAAAGGCCCTATAGATCATAGCCCTCATCACATCAACATGTGCTTTGCCACTAAGTAATGTTCTTTTAATATCTTCGTGGTAAATGATATTGATCCTATCGCCTTTGGGATCATCCAAAGATCTGCCCTGAATTCTCTCTTTGGCGTAATCACGGGCATTGTAAACTGCATTGGCAGTACAAGCTAGGGCAAACATTCCAGTATCATAGCGTTCTTCATTCATCATCTGGAAGATTCTTTTTAAACCGTCGGCTTTGCCGTTGTTTTCCAGGGGATTAACTCCCACCAGCCATCCCCGGCATCTTCCTTCATCACCAAAACTAAGGGAGGCAGTAACTGAGCCTTCTTGTCCCATTTTATGTTCAATTCCGGTCAGATGGACATCATTATCTTCCAGGCTGCCATCTTCATTGACCCAGTATTTGGGTACAATCATAGTAGAAATACCACCAAAGCCAGGCTTTGCCCCTTCCACTCTGACGGTCATAAGATGAATGATATTTTCCGTAAAATCATTATCTCCACCGCTAATGAACATCTTCTGGGCTTTTATTTTAAAAATCCGTGGATCATCGGTAGGAATAGCTTTGGAAGTGATATCACCTATGTCAGAGCCACAGCTTGGTTCAGTCATGGTCATACAGCCAGACCAGGTACCATCCATCATTTTAGGTACAAACATTTTTACTAAATCCTCATCGGCATTATTTTGAATTAGATTGGCACAGCTGTTGGTTAGGGTAATATAAGGCAAAAAGGAGGGATTGCCGGCTGTAAACATTTCCAGCACCATTTCATGCAGTATTTTAGGTAATACAATAGCGTCCTCGCTCTTATCTATATTGCTGGTTCCCCATCCTTCTGATTGCACTTTATGAAATAAAGGCCCGATTGAGGGGGCAGTGCTTACCTTACCATTTTCAAATTTACACGGCTGTACCTCAGTTTCTGCGTTACAGGGTTCGAAAAGATCTTTGGTCATTTTACGAACTGGCTCTAAAATGGCATCTACATCATCTTTTGAATAGTAATCTTTGAAACGCGGATAGGAAAATATTTCCTCCATAGGCAACCATTCTTTTAAGATAAATTCAAAATCTCTGATATTGGAATAGGCAAAATTCGCTGCCACAATACACCAACTCCTTTTTTTGTTATAAATAGCTCGAAACCAACCCCGCCACTAGCTTTTTCATTTTAAAGTTACTTTAATCGATCATTTGAGACACTTAATATTCTACACTAAGATTGCCACAATGTTAAGAATCTTGCTAACGGAATTTAATTAATTAAAAGACAGCGACAGTTCTTT
>DUSB01000183.1 GCA_012840625.1 Syntrophomonadaceae bacterium | reverse complement strand
CTTCTATACAGGTTCTGATGCTGTTGACATCTGCATAAACAAGTTTTGATTCATCGAAATCTATATCTTTTTCCTTAAACAGGCTAATAAAATAGTCATAATTCGGTACCACCAGAGCACTTATATATTTACGATTATCGCCCAGTATTAAGATCTGTTCTATTACCTCGCTGTTGGTGAATTTAAGTTCTATATGAGCGGGTGATACGTTTTTACCGGTATCAAGTACGATAATTGCTTTTTTCCGATCTACAATCCTTAAAAATCCATGATCGATTTCGCCGATATCACCGGTTCTAAACCAGCCGTCTTCGGTAAAACATAAGGCAGTCTCTTCTGGATTCTTATAATATTCAGAAATAACACTATCTCCTCGCACCAGGATTTCATTGTCTTCAGGGTCCAGCTTTACTTCCATATTAGAACCAGCCATCATAGGTGCTTCCCAGCCTATTCTTGCACAGCGAGCATGTACCATGTTTATACCAGAAGCTGTTTCAGTAAGCCCCCAACCGTCCAGGAGGGGGAAATTCATGCCCCAGTAATTCTTCTGCAAATCAGCCGGTAGAATCGCTCCACCTGAATAGGCTTTTTCAACCCGTCCGCCGAATACATTACGAAAGATCTGAAATACTTCCCGATCGGCCTGCAAAAACTCCTCTTTCAGGGCAGTATCCAAATAAGTGGTAGGATCAATCGTAAGGTCAACTACACCATTTTCATCCAATCTTTTTTCCAGCACTTTCCTTCCTATGTTGATAGCCCAATCATATTTAGCCTTACCTTCCGGTGTTGCACAGATCAGATTGGCTATCCCATTCCATATACGTTCCCAGAGCCGGGACACCAGCATAAGGAAAGAAGGCTGTATTTCCTGCAGGTCTTCCAGGATGGTTTTGGGGCTTTGAGCATAGCCAATCATTCCCCCCATCGATATAGTGGAACTATGGCAGTCGATGCGATTCCAGTTATGGCTGAGAGGCAGGACAGAAAAGGAAACTTCTTCGTAGCCAAAATTAAGGCCGCCAAAATAAGCTACCTGGGAAACCGCCAGCGTACTGCTGAGTATATTCTTATGGGTAAGGGGGCAGCCTTTTTGATTGCCGGTGGTGCCGGAAGTAAATAGAATACTGGCCAGGTCATCCTGGGTTAGAGATTGCCAGCGCTCTTCATATGCCCCGGGATTTTCGATTTTAAATTGCTTGCCCAGCTGCCATAGTTCCTGCATATTCATGATATTACGGTATTCACTCTGGTAAGTATTATTCAGTACGATAATGTATTCTAAAGTGGGGATTTTGTCCCAGACCTGCACAATCCTTTCCAGCAGTTCTTCATTTTCTACACATATGATTTTCACTTCGGCAAATTGGGAGGTAAAAATAATGGTTTCTTCAGAATCATTCGGATAGATGGTACCTACTGCACAGCCTGCAGCGCGACCTCCATAATCAGCCCAGTCCCATACCGGTTTGGTATTGCACATAATGCTGATTCGATCTCCTTTTTCTATTCCTAAAGCCATAAAGCCCTGGCCAAAGTTTTCCACCCGTTCGGCAAATTCGTTATAGGTCAGGGTAAGATATAGAGCGCCGTTTTTAAACTTCTGTGCTGGCCGATGGCCGAAATATTTAACGGTATTGTAAAACATGTGTACGGTACTGGGAGTATCACGCATAAATCTCTCTAAAATTGGGTTGGGCGGACCCTGATAAATATAGCTCTGAGGAGCCTTAAGGGTCATTTTGATCTACCTCCTTTTAAATCAGATCACGTAAATTTCTTATACCCCTGAGAAAAAGAAAAACACCTCCTTTGACAAGAGCACCCGATATCAATTTGTGATAATTATTCGAAACAGTAATAACACTTCGAGTGATGAAGCCCCAATCCCTTCCAATTATCCCTAATTTATGCTAATAAAAAGAAAATAACCCAATAAAAGTATATTTAAAAGTGGAACCATATTATTTGAAACTCCCATGTTTCAGGTAACCGTAGCCTGTTTATAACAAAAGGAAATGAAATAGCAGATATCCACGGAATGTAATAAAAAAACTATTACAAATATTCTGTATTTTCTATACAGTCTGAAGCGTTTGTTGTACAATATAAATGTAAAAATATAGAAAATAACCAATAAATAGGAGGGGATAGAGTGTCAAGGGATTATCAAAAAATGTATAAAGAAAAGCTGCGTACGGCAGAGGAAGCCGTACGGATTATTGAATCCGGGGATTGGGTTGACTATGGAATGTTTAACGGTCAACCGGTAGCCTGTGACCATGCACTGGCTGATCGTAAGGATGAACTGGAAGATATTAAGATCATGACTGCGGTAACTGTGCCCCCACTGCCGGAGGTGGTTACGCGTGATCCTATGGGGGAAGTCTTTACCTATATGGATCTGCATTTTAGTGTTGTTAGCAGGATAATGCAGGAAAAGTGCCAGGGTGTTTTCTATCATCCGGTTTCATATGGTGAAGCGGAAAAGTATTTTTCGGATGGATGGGATGCTCCCGAAAACGTAGGTACAACACTACGTAAGGTATTTATTATTCAGGTTACTCCTATGGATAAGGATGGATATTTTAACTGGGGTACTCATAATTCAACCTCGCTGGCTCAGGTTTTAAGTGCTCATAATACCATTGTGGAAGTCAATGAAAAGCTGCCAGTTGCCCTGGGGGGTTGCAAAGAGCGTGTTCATATTTCTCAGGTTACCTATGTGGTTGAAGGAGAGAATCCTGATCTGGCAGAATTACCGGAAATTGAACCGACTGAGGTGGATCGAAAAATTGCGGCTCATGTAATGGAACATATCCATGATGGCTGCTGCATACAGCTAGGCATTGGAGCCATGCCGAACCTGCTGGGAAAAATGATTAACGAAACCGACCTTAAGGATCTGGGTGGTTGGACTGAAATGCTGGTGGATGCCTATATGGAAATGTGGGAAGCCGGGAAGATGACTGGTCTAAAGAAAAACATAGATCCGGGGAAAATAAATTATACTTTCGCTCTGGGGGGCAAGAAACTTTATGACTGGATTGACAATAATGCTGCCTTGGCTTCATGTAATGTTGGCTATATAAACCATCCCCTGCGTGCGGCTCAGATTGACAACTTAATTTCTATTAATCAGGTTCTGCAAGTAGATCTTTATTCACAGGTTAATGCCGAAAGTTATGGATATAAACAGATTTCCGGGAATGGTGGCTTATCTGACTTTGTTAGTGGGGCTTACTGGTCTAATGGTGGACGCAGCTTCCTTTGCCTGCCTTCCGCTTATACCACAAAAGATGGTACGCTGATTTCTAACATTGTACCTGCTTTTGAAACCGGATCGGTGGTAACGATTACCCGGCAGATGGTTAACTACATTGTAACGGAATACGGTTGGGTATCGCTGAAAGGGACCTCGACCTGGGCCAGAGCCGAAAAACTTATCTCCATTGCTCATCCGGATTTTCGGGACGGGCTTATCAAGGCGGCGGAAGAAAGGAAAATATGGCGTCGTAGCAATAAAATTGTCTGATTAAACAGCATTTTTGCTATGGCATGATAGAGGTTTTCAGACGCTGAAGAACGCAGATCCAGTATGATTTAGGTCTGATCCTTATTATTAGTTACCATCCAGTGCCCATCACATAAAAATCAGTGTTGATCAGCGTCTGAAGCCTATTGCATATTAACCAATTTGATTTTAGGGACAAATACCATTTTTGTTGAAAAGAGGGTATTGTCCCCTTTTTTTGTTCCGATTCCACTGTAATTCCCCGTCTTCAATAAATTTCTTTTTAATATCATCCAGCCTGGAAAGCTAAATTTATACTACTTTAGGG